>NZ_JBEZBN010000001.1:0-116868 GCF_040647115.1 Streptomyces sp. NPDC044571 | reverse complement strand
CCGGCCGCTACCGCGCCGGCCGCTACCGCGCCGGCCGCTACCGCGCCGGCCGCTACCGCGCCGGCCGCTACCGCGCCGGCCGCTACCGCGCCGGCCGCTACCGCGCCGGCCGCCCTACGGGGTGTGGATCAGCCGGCGCGTCGCAGCCGTGGCCACCGCCGCGGTACGGGAGTCGACGCCGAGTTTGGCGTAGACGTGGACCAGGTGGGACTTGACCGTGGCCTGGCTCAGGAACAGCCGCTTCGAGATCTGCTGGTTCGACAGGCCGTCCGCGACCAGCTGGAGCACCTCCAGCTCGCGCTTCGTCAGCGCCGACGCGGGCGTGCGCATACGGTCCATCAGCCGCAGCGCCACCGCCGGGGCCAGCGCCGACTGCCCCGCCGCCGCCGTGCGCACCGCGGCCGCCAGCTCCTCCGGCGGGGCGTCCTTCAGCAGGTACCCCGAGGCGCCCGCCTCCACGGCCGCCAAGATGTCCGCATCGGTGTCGTACGTGGTCAGCACCAGCACGCGGGGAGCCCCCGGGCGGGCCGTGATCAGGGCCGTCGCCGCCGAGCCGTGCATCCCCGCGCCGAACTGGAGGTCCATCAGGACCACGTCCACCGGCTCGGACGCGGCCAGCTGCACCGCCCGCTCGGCGGTGGCGGCCTCCGCGACCACCGCGAAGTCCGCCTCCGTGTCCAGCACTGCGCGCAGCCCGGCCCGCACCACCGGGTGGTCGTCGGCCAGCAGGAGCCGGATCGTCATGGGGCGGCCTCCAGGGGCAGCGGAAGGGTGACGGCCACGGCGGTGCCCTGGCCCGGTGCGGACTCCACGGTGAACAGCCCGCCGAGGCTCTCGGCCCGCGCCCGCATGGCGGGCAGGCCGAAGCCGCCGTCCCCCGAGGGCGCCGACCGCGGGTGCCTCCCGGCCGTGGCCGGGGGAGGGTCGAAGCCGTCCCCGTCGTCCACCACGTCCAGCGTGACCGAGGCGTCCATGAAGGTCAGGGTGATCTCCGCCCGCCCCGCCCCCGCGTGCCGCACCACATTGGCCAGCGCCGACTGCGCGATCCGCAGCAGCGCGACCTCGTACGGGGTGGGCAGCACCCGCGGGGTGCCGCTCAGGCTGAACCGGACCCGCGGCCCGGGGGCGGCCGTGCACAGCCGCTCCAGCGCACCGGCGAGGGAGCCGTGCTCCAGGTCCGGCGGGGTCAGGGCCCGTACGAAACGACGCGCTTCTGCGAGGTTGTCCTGCGCCGCCCCCCGCGCCGCGCTGATGTGCTCCCGTGCCGCCGCGTCCTCGGGCAGGGTGCGCTCCGCAGCCCGCAGCAGCAGCTGGATCGAGGACAGCCCCTGGGCGAGGGTGTCGTGGATCTCCCGGGCCAGCCGCTCCCGCTCCGCGAGGACGCCCGCGCCCCGCTCGGCCGCCGCCAGTTCGGCGCGCGTGGTGATGAGCTCCTCGATCAGCTCGCGGCGCCGCTCGCTCTCCCGGTACAGCGCCTGGTAGCCCAGTACGGTCGCCACCGCCACCGCCCCGCCCAGCAGCGGCCCGAGGAAGGCGCCGGGCACCACCGCGCGGCTGTGCGCCAGGAAGCCGCCGATCGCCGCGCAGGCCGTCACGGCGACCGCCGCGACCCCCCAGCGGAGCCGCAGCAGGTGCAGCTCCAGGAAGTACAGCGGGAACGCGATCCACAGCCCGTCGGGGGAGAGGGCGAGCAGCCCCGCCCAGGCCGCGCCGAGCCCGGCCAGCCACACCGCCCCGGCGCGCGCGTCGCGGCGTACCGCAGGGGCCCGTACGCCTGCCAGGTAGACGGCGGCCAGTACGGTGCACGCCGCGGCCACCCACCCGGCGCGGGGCGCGGAATCGGTGACGGCGCGCCCGGCGGCCAGCGCGAGCAGCGCGAACAGCAGCGCGTGCAGGCACAGGCGCAGGATGAGGGAGACGGGCGTCAGGGGGCGCGGAGCAGGGGAATCCGGAAGAGCCATGGCCCGACCAGCGTACGTGCGCGCCCGCGGGCCCCGGTCAATCGAAAGTTTGATGTCGGGATGCGTCCTTCGATACCGGGTTCGCCACCGTGGCGCGATGCCCCGCACCCCCGGCGAGGACCAAGGTGGGGGCATGTTCGTCGCATGGAGAGATCTACGGTTCGCGAAGGGCCGCTTCGCCCTCATGGGTTCGGTGGTCCTGCTCATCACCTTGCTGGTGGGCCTGTTGTCGGGGCTCACGGCGGGGCTGGCCCGGGAGAACACCTCGGCGGTCACCGGCCTGCCCGCCTCGCACCTGGCCTTCGCCGCACCCGCCGGGGGCCGGGAGGTGTCCTTCACCCGGTCCCAGGTGCCCGAGAAGGCCTGGCGGGCCTGGCGGGCGCAGCCGGGCGTACGGTCGGCGGAGCCGCTCGCCATCCGGACCACCGATGCCGCGGCGGGCGAGCGGACGGCCGCCGTTTCCGTCTTCGGCGTCGACCCGGCCGGCCCCCTGGCACCGCGCGGGGCCGGCCTCGCCCGGGGGCGGGTCGTCCTCACGGAGAAGGCCGCGAAGGAGCTCGGCGGCCTCACCGCGGGCGCGCGGCTGAGGATCGGGCCGCTCGACCTGACCGTGGCGGCCGTCTCCGGCACCGCCGCCTACAGCCACACGCCCGTCGTGTGGACGGACCTGGGCGACTGGCAGCGCCTCGGCAACCCCGCCGCCGCGGACACCCTCGCCACCGTGGTCGCCCTCGACGCGCCGGACGCGTCCGGCCCCGCCCTCGCCGCCGGCGACCGGGCCGCGGGCACCGCGGCCCGGACCGTCGACGAGGCGCTCGGCGCCATAGGGTCCTACCAGGCCGAGAACGGCTCGCTCCAGCTGATGCGCGGCTTCCTCTTCGCCATCTCCGCCCTGGTCATAGGGGCCTTCTTCACCGTGTGGACCATCCAGCGCAGTGCGGACGTCGCCGTGCTGAAGGCCCTCGGCGCCTCCACCCCGTACCTGCTGAAGGACGCCCTCGGCCAGGCCGTCGTGATGCTCGCGATCGGCACCGGGCTCGGTACGGCGCTCGCCGCCGGGTTCGGCGCGCTGATCAGCGGCGGCGACGTGCCCTTCGTCCTCGCCACCGCGACCGTGCTGGCACCCGCCGGGATCATGATCGTGCTCGGTGCCCTCGGCGCGGCCCTGTCCATCCGGCGGATCACCTCCGTCGACCCGCTGACCGCCCTCGGGAGCGCCCGATGACCCTGCTCGTGCACGATGTCACGCTCACCTACCCGGACGGCGAGGGCCGGCTCACCGCCCTCGACCGGGTCCGGCTGGAGGTGCCCGCGGGCACCCTGACGGCGGTGATCGGGCCGTCCGGCTCCGGCAAGTCCAGCCTGCTCGCCGTCGCCGCCACCCTGGTCACCCCCGACTCGGGGCAGGTGGTGGTGGCGGGCCGGGACACGGCCCGGCTCAGCGCCGCCGAGAAGTCGGCCCTGCGCCGCGAGGAGATCGGCATCGTCTTCCAGCAGCCCAACCTGCTGGCCTCGCTCACGGCGGCCGAGCAGCTCCAGGTGATGGCGCACCTCTGCGGCCGCCCGGCGCGGGCGCTGCGCCGCCGGGCCCTGGAACTGCTCGACGCGGTGGGCCTGGCCGACAAGGCCGACAAGCGCCCCCACCAGCTTTCCGGGGGCCAGCGCCAGCGGATCAACATCGCCCGCGCCCTGATGAACGAGCCGGCGGTGCTGCTGGTCGACGAGCCCACCAGCGCCCTGGACCACGAGCGCGGAGCGGCGGTGCTCGACCTGCTCGTCACCCTCACCCGGGAGCGCTCCACGGCCACGGTCCTGGTGACCCACGACCACGCCCACCTGGACCGCATGGACCGCACCGCGACGATGACGGACGGCCGCCTCACGCTGCCGGACAAGCAGCCGGCCCCGGCGTCCTGAGCCGCCCCCGCGGACCCGGTTCGCCGCCCGGCCCGCCCGCGGTTGGGCACGCATCGGCCCCGGCGGCCCTCGAAGCGGAGGGCGCCGGGGCCGGAGTACGTCCGCAAGCCTTCAGGCAGGGCTCTGGCTCTGCAGGGCCACGGAGAGCTCGGCCGCCACGTTCTGGAGGATCGGCACGATCGAGTCCGTCAGCGCCTCGGTCACCCGGCCCGCCGGACCGGAGATCGAGATGGCGGCGGCGGTCGGCGAGTTCGGTACGGAGACCGCGAGGCAGCGGACCCCTATCTCCTGCTCGTTGTCGTCGACGGCGTACCCCGCCTTGCGGACCTGCTCCAGCGCGTCGAGGAAGCCCTCGGGCGTGGTGATGGTCTTCTCGGTCGCGGCGGGCATGCCGGTGCGCGCGAGCAGGGCCCGCACCTCGTCGGCGGGCGTGTACGCGAGCAGCGCCTTGCCGACACCGGTGGAGTGCGGCAGCACCCGGCGGCCCACCTCGGTGAACATGCGCATCGAGTGCTTGGACGGCACCTGCGCCACGTAGACGATCTCGTCGCCGTCGAGCAGGGCCATGTTCGCCGTCTCGCCGGTCTCCTCGACCAGGCGGGCGAGGTAGGGCCGCGCCCAGGTGCCGAGCAGCCGCGCCGCGGACTCGCCGAGGCGGATCAGCCGGGGGCCGAGGGAGTACCGTCGATTGGTCTGCTGGCGGACGTAGCCGCACGCCACGAGGGTGCGCATCAGGCGGTGGATGGTCGGCAGGGGCAGACCGCTGGCCGCGGACAGCTCGCTGAGGCCGACCTCGCCCCCGGCGTCGGCCATCCGTTCGAGCAGGTCGAAGGCGCGCTCAAGGGACTGGACGCCACCGCCGGCGGCGGTGGTCTTGGCGGAAGCGTCGGTGGTGCTGGCGCTGGACGTCGGCACGGCGCGGTCCTTTCGGTGCTGGCAGGCAAGGAAGCAGCCTACCGGTCGGTCGGCGTCGGCCCTAGGGCCGGGGCAATGCCGTCCCCGCCGGTCAGAGGCGGTTTGTCCGGGTGGCGGACGTCCTCGGGAAGTTACCTGGCCGACCCCGGGTGGTGATAGCTACATTCTGAATAGTGAAATCCTAATTCCATGCTGTGGAAACATCCAATTGCGAGGAAGCTGTGTCGGTGCTCTGTCCGGCCGCTCTTGACTGGCCCTGGATCGCGGTGAAGACTCCGTCAACAGAACGTTGAATTTCGCTCTGTGGAAGTAGATGGGGAGGTTCCGGCGTGTCCGACGACGTGGAACTGGTACTGCGCTCGACTCGCGTCATCACCCCCGAGGGGACGCGCGCCGCTTCGGTCGCCGTCGCCGCCGGGAAGATCGTCGCCGTACTGCCGCACGAGGCCGAGGTGCCCGCCGGCGCCCGCCTGGAGGACTTCGGCGACGACGTCCTGCTCCCCGGCCTGGTCGACACCCACGTGCACGTGAACGACCCGGGCCGCACCGAGTGGGAGGGCTTTTGGACCGCCACCCGCGCCGCCGCGGCCGGGGGCGTCACCACGATCCTCGACATGCCCCTCAACTCCCTTCCGCCCACCACCACCGTGGACCACCTGCGCGTCAAGCAGGAGGTCGCCCGCACCAAGGCGCACGTGGACGTCGGCTTCTGGGGCGGTGCCCTCCCGGACAACGTCAAGGACCTGCGCCCCCTGCACGACGCCGGCGTCTTCGGCTTCAAGTGCTTCCTGTCCCCGTCCGGCGTCGACGAGTTCCCCCAGCTCGACCAGGAGCAGCTGGCCACCTCGCTCGCCGAGATCACCGGCTTCGGCGGCCTGCTGATCGTGCACGCCGAGGACCCGCACCACCTGGAGTCCGCCCCGCAGACGCCCGGCCCCAAGTACACCGACTTCCTCGCCTCCCGCCCCAAGGACGCCGAGAACACCGCGATCGAGAACCTGATCGCCCAGGCGCAGCGGCTGAACGCCCGCGTGCACGTGCTGCACCTGTCCTCCTCCGACGCACTGCCGCTGATCGCCGCCGCCAAGGCCGAGGGCGTGCAGATCACCGTCGAGTCCTGCCCGCACTACCTGACCCTGACGGCCGAGGAAGTGCCGGACGGTGCCAGCGAGTTCAAGTGCTGCCCGCCCATCCGCGAGGCCGCCAACCAGGACCTCCTGTGGGACGCGCTCGCCGACGGCACCATCGACTGCATCGTCTCGGACCACTCGCCGTCCACGGCGGACCTGAAGACCGACGACTTCCTCACCGCCTGGGGCGGCATCTCCTCCCTCCAGCTCGGACTGCCGGCGATCTGGACGGAGGCGCGCCGCCGCGGCCGCACCCTGGAGGACGTGGTCCGCTGGATGTCCGCCGCCCCCGCGAACCTCGCGGGTCTGGCCCAGAAGGGCGCCATCGAGGCCGGCCGGGACGCCGACTTCGCCGTCCTGGCCCCCGAAGAGACCTTCACCGTGGACCCGGCCGAGCTGCACCACCGCAACCAGGTCACGGCGTACGCGGGCAAGACCCTGCACGGCGTCGTGAAGTCCACCTGGCTGCGCGGTGAGCGGATCGCCGACCACGGCACCCCGACCGAGCCCACCGGCCGACTCCTTGAAAGGCAGAACTGACAGTGGCACAGCGTTCGACTCCTTTGGCTTCCTTCACCGGTAACGCGAACCCCTACGGAGGCGGAGACCCGTACGCCGACTACCGCACCGCGGAGTTCCCGTTCACGCAGTTCGCCAACCTGGCCGACCGTCAGCTCGGCGCCGGTGTCATCGCCGCCAACGACGAGTTCTTCGCCCAGCGCGAGAACCTGCTGATCTCCGAGGCCGCCCACTTCGACCCCGAGGACTTCGGCCACAAGGGCAAGGTCATGGACGGCTGGGAGACCCGCCGCCGCCGCGGCGTCTCCGCCGAGCAGCCCTGGCCGACCGCCGAGGACCACGACTGGGCGCTCGTACGCCTGGGCGCCCCCGGCGTCATCCGCGGCATCGTCGTCGACACCGCCCACTTCCGCGGCAACATGCCGCAGGCCGTCTCCGTCGAGGGCGCGAACTGGGAGGGCGCCCTCGCCCCGACCCCCGAGGAGCTCCTCGGCGACGACGTGAAGTGGACGACCCTCGTCCCGCGCACGCCCGTCGGCGGCCACGCGGCCAACGGCTTCGAGGTCGACGTCGAGCAGCGCTTCACGCACCTGCGCGTCAACCAGCACCCCGACGGCGGCATCGCCCGCCTGCGCGTCTACGGCGAGGTCCTGCCGGACCCGAAGTGGCTCGACGCGCTCGGCTCCTTCGACGTGGTCGCGCTGGAGAACGGCGGTGCCGTCCAGGACGCCTCCAACCGCTTCTACTCCCCGCCGACCAACACCATCAACCCGGGCCGCTCCCGGAAGATGGACGACGGCTGGGAGACCGCGCGCCGCCGGGACAACGGCAACGACTGGATCCGCTACCAGCTCGTCGCCGAGTCGGAGATCCGCGCCGTCGAGATCGACACCGCCTACCTCAAGGGCAACTCGGCCGGCTGGGCCTCCCTGTCCGTCAAGACGGGCGAGGAGGGCGAGTGGACCGAGTTCCTGCCGCGCACCCGCCTGCAGCCCGACACCAACCACCGGTTCGTGCTGGACACCCCGGCGGTCGGCACGCACGTGCGGATCGACATCTTCCCGGACGGCGGCTTCTCCCGCCTGCGGCTGTTCGGTTCGCTCACCGAGCAGGGCGCGGCCGCGCTGACGGCCCGCCACCAGGAGCTGGGCGGCTGACGCCACCCGTATGACCGCCCCGGGGGCCGACACCCCCGGGGCTCGTCCGTTTCGGCTGCGCTTCCTGCGTTCGGGGATTCCGCGCTGCGGTTCCTGCGCCGCGGTTGCTGCGCTGGGGTTCCTGCTCCGGGGTCCCCGCGTTGCGGTTTCCGCGGGAATCCGGCCGTGCGTCCGTGCGCGCCGCACCGGTGGGATCCGTGCCGCCCGGGAGTCTGAGCACGAGCAGCAGCAGACGACACCGCGGCGACAGCGGAACCGGACGCAAGGAGCGCACAGCCATGGGCAAGCTGACCCTCACCACCTTCCTGACCCTCGACGGCGTGATGCAGGCCCCCGGAGGCCCGGACGAGGACCGCAGCGACGGGTTCGAGTACGGCGGCTGGCTGGTGCCGTTCGCCGACCACGGGATGGAAGCCTTCGTCAAGGAGCTCTTCGACCGTGCCGGGGCCTTCCTGCTCGGCCGGCGGACGTACGAGATCTTCGCCGGGTACTGGCCGCAGGTCACCGACCCCACGGATCCGGTCGCGAGCCGTCTGAACGGCCTGCCGAAGTACGTCGCCTCGACCACGCTGACGAGCCCGGCCTGGCCCGGGACCACCGTCGTCGACGGGGAGCAGCTGCAGAGCGAGATCGTGCGGGTCAAGGACGCACTGGAGGGGGAGCGGGAGCTCCAGGTGCACGGCAGCGGGCAGCTGGCGCAGTGGCTGCTGGCGCGGGACCTGGTGGACGAGCTGAACCTGCTGGTGTTCCCGGTCTTCCTGGGCGCGGGCCGTCGGCTCTTCCCGAGGGGCGGGCTGCCGACGGCCTGCGAACTGACCGGCTCGCGCACCACGCCGAACGGCACGGCGATCAACACCTACCGCCCCACGGGCCGCGCCACCTTCGGCAGCTTCTGAGCGGGCTCCGGCGCACGCCGGCTCCGGCGCACGCGGGGCCGGGCGGACGCGACCGGGTCAACGGGTCGACCCGGATGGCCGGATCGGATAGTTTCAGCGTGCATCCGTGTGAGCCGCCGAAGTCTCCACCCGCCACACGCCGTTGGAGAGCCCGGTGACCTCGTACACCCTCGTCGAACGACCCGCCGTCCCCCGCCGGGCCTGGCTCGACGATCTGCCGGTGCTCGCCGTCGCCGTCGTATGGGGCGCCAGCTACCTCGCCGCCAAGGGGATCACCACCGCGCACACGGTGGTCGCCGTGCTCGTGCTGCGCTTCTCGCTGGTGCTGCCCGTCCTCGCCGTCGCCGGCCGGCGACGCCTACGGGCGCTCACCGGCCGGCAGCTGCGCGGGGCGGGGTTGCTCGGGCTGGTGCTCGGCGCCATCTTCCTGCTGGAGACCTACGGGGTCGTCCACACCTCCGCCACCAACGCCGGGCTGATCATCAGTCTGACCATGATCTTCACACCGCTGGCCGAGGCGGCCGTGCAGCGCAAGGCGCCGTCGGCCGCCTTCCTCGGCGCGGCCGCCGTCTCCGTCGCCGGGGTGGTGCTGCTCACCCAGCAGGGCGGATTCACCGTTCCCGGCCTCGGGGACCTGCTGATGCTCGCCGCCGCGCTCGTCCGGACCCTGAACGTGCTGCTGACCGCCCGCACCGAGGCCGTCCAGGGCGCCGACCCGCTGTCCCTGACGACCGTGCAGCTCGGCGGCGCCGTGCTCGTCTTCGCCGTACTGGCCGCCCTGCCCGGCACCGGTGGAAGCCCCTGGGCCGTCGCCCTCTCCTTCGGTCCCGGGCAATGGGCCGGACTCGTCTTCCTCTCCGTCTTCTGCACCCTGTTCGCCTTCTTCGTGCAGACCTGGGCCCTGCGCCGCACCTCGCCCTCCCGGGTCAGCCTCCTCCTCGGCACCGAACCCCTCTGGGCGGCCGTGGCCGGCATCGCCCTCGGCGGCGAACACCTGGGTGCGGCCGGCCTCGCGGGCGCCGCGCTCGTCCTCGGCGGCACCGCCTGGGGCCGCCGGGCCGTGGCCGGATGACCTGCGGCGACTGACCGGAAATCGCCGGGTCCAGCACGGAACCGCCGCCGTAATGTAGCTGCATGCCACAGCCGGACATCAGCGTGAACGACGCGCACTTCCACGCCGACCCCTACCCCTTCTACGCCCGGCTGCGCGCCGACGGACCGGTACACCAGGTCGAGGTCACGGCCGCCGAGTACACGCCCACCTTCCTGGTCGTCGGCTACGAGGAGGCCCGCCGGGCCCTCAACCACCCCGGCCTGTCGAAGAACTGGGCCGGCAGCGGGGTCCTGCCGGGCGTCGCGACCACCGTGGCCAACAGCAACATGCTGGAGACCGACCCGCCGCAGCACACCCGCCTGCGCCGCCTGGTCGCCCGCGAGTTCACCGCCCGCCGCGTGCAGGCCATGCGCCCGCGCGTCCAGCAGATCACCGACGAACTCCTCGACGCGATGGCCGCGCGCCCGCAGCGCACCGCCGACCTGATCAAGGCCCTGGCCTTCCCGCTGCCCATGACCGTCATCGGGGAACTCCTGGGCGTCCCCGACCTGGACCGCGAGCGCTTCAGTCACTGGTCCAAAGAGGTCCTCGCGCCCACCTCCGTCACGCCGAGCACCAAGGCGCACCAGAAGCTCAGCGACTACCTCGCCGAGCTCGTCGAGAACAAGGCCAAGGAGCCCGGCGAGGACCTGCTCAGCGCCCTCATCCGGACCAGGGACGAGGACGGCGACGCGCTGTCCTCCGCCGAGCTGATCGGGATGGCCTTCCTGCTGCTGATCGCGGGCCACGAGACCACCGTCAACCTGATCTCCAACGGCACCCGCGCCCTGCTGGCCCACCCGGACCAGCTGGCCGCCCTGCGCGCCGACTACGAAGGCCTCCTCGACGGCGCCGTCGAGGAGATGCTCCGCTACGACGGCCCGGTGCAGAACACCACCTACCGCTACGCCCGCGAGGCCATGGAGCTCGGCGGCACCGCCATCCCGGCCGGGGCCACCGTCCTCGTGTCGCTGGCCGGCGCGGACCGCGACCCCGGCCGGTACGAAAGCCCCGACACCTTCGACATCCGGCGGGCCCCGCAGGGCCACCTCGCCTTCGGGCACGGACTGCACTTCTGCATCGGCGCCCCGCTCGCCCGGATGGAGGGCCGCATCGCGATCCGCGGCCTGCTGGAGCGTTTCCCGGACCTGGCCGAGGACCTGTCGGGGGAGCCGTTCGCGGATTCGTCGAGCTGGATCGGGGGCAGCCTGATCAGAGGCGTGACCCGGCTGCCGGTGCGCTGGTAGCCGTATCCGGTGGCCAGGAACGACAGGCAGGCCTCACAGGTCCGGCAACTCCGCCATCCGGACCCGGCGCCCCTCCCGCCGCGACAGCTCGCACGCCTCCGCGATCCGCAGCGCGGCCAGCGCCTCCCGGCCGTCGCACGCATTGGTGCCCTCCCCGCGCACGAGGTGGACGAAGGCCGCCAGCTCCGCCTCGTAGGCGGGGCCGAACCGCTCCAGGAACCCCGTCCAGGGCTTGCTCGCGGGCGGCGGGCCGTGCGGTTCGGTGGAGGCGATCGGCGTCCGGTCGTCCAGCCCGGCCGAGACCTGGTCGAGCTCCCCGGCGAGCTCCATCCGCACGTCGTACCCGGCCCCGTTGCACCGCGTCCCGGTGCACGTGGCCAGGGTGCCGTCGTCCAGGGCCAGCAGGGCCGCGGCCGTGTCCACGTCGCCCAGCTCCCGGAAGCGCGCCGGGCCGGCGTCCGAACCGGTGGCGTACACCTCGGCCACCTCGTGCCCGGTCACCCAGCGGACCATGTCGAAGTCGTGCACCAGGCAGTCCCGGTACAGGCCCCCGGACGTCGCCAGGTACGCGGCGGGCGGCGGCGCGGGATCCGCGGTCATCGTCCGTACGGTGTGCAGCCTCCCCAGCACCCCGGAGCGCACCAGCTCCCGGGCGGTGCGGTAGCCCGCGTCGAAGCGGCGCATGAATCCCACCTGCAGCACCCCGTGCGCGGATTCCACCTCGCGGAGCACCGCCAGGGTCCGGGCCAGGTCCGTGGCCAGCGGCTTCTCGCAGAACACCGGCAGCCCGCCGCGCACCGCCCGGACCACCAGCTCCGCGTGCCCGTCGGTGGCGCAGGCCACGACCAGCGCGTCCACACCCCAGGTGAAGACCTGTTCCACGGAAGGGGCGGCGGTGGCGCCCAGCCGGTCGGCGACCCGTACCGCCCGCGCCGGATCCGCGTCGGCGAGCAGCAGGGAGCCGGCGTCCGGCTGGCGGGCCAGTGCCGCCGCGTGGAAGGAGCCGATACGGCCCGTTCCGATCAGCCCGATGCGCATGAACTCAACGTGACCCGCTCGGCGGGAGCTGTCAATCTGCCGGGCGGGGCCGACGACGTCACGGTTGGCCCGGATCGCCGGGAAGCCCCCGATGACCTCACATGGTCCACTGTGGCGGATACTGAGCGGCTGGAACCGGAATGACCGCTTTGGCGGCAGCCGACCGCAGTAGCCGAGCGCAGCAGTCGACCGCAGCAGGCAGACACCGCAGGACGAGGGAAGGGCACGCAGACGTGGCTAGGGTTGGGACAGGGGTACGCGTCGTGGGCGCCGTGCTCGCGACGGTACTGGGAGCCTCCCTCGTGGGCTGCAGCAGCACGGGCGGCAAGCGCGCCGAGGACCGGGCGAAGGCCGCTGCGGCGGGCCGGCCCGCCGTCTCCACCCCGCGCTGGACCTTCGCGATGGTCACCCACGCGGGCGATGGCGACACCTTCTGGGACATCGTCCAGAAGGGCGCCAAGGAGGCCGCGGCCAAGGACAACATCAACTTCGTCTACTCCCACGACGACCAGGCACAGCAGCAGGCCCAGTTCGTGCAGAACGCCATCGACCAGAAGGTCGACGGGATCGTGGTCAGCCTGGCCAAGCCCGAGGCGCTCAAGGACGTCATCGCCAAGGCGGTCAAGGCCGGCATCCCCGTGGTCACCGTCAACTCCGGCTCCGCCCAGTCGGCCGCGTACGGCGCCCTCACCCACATCGGCCAGGACGAGGAGATCGCCGGCGAGGCGGTCGGCACCGAGCTGACCAAGCGGGGCCGCAAGAAGGCCGTCTGCGTCCTGCACGAGCAGGGCAACGTGGGGCACGAGCAGCGCTGCGCCGGGGCGAAGAAGACGTTCGCCGGGTCCGGCGGGGTCATGGAGAACCTGTACGTCGAGGGCACCAACATGCCCTCCGTCCAGGCGGCCGTCCAGGCGAAGCTCCAGGCCGACCCGTCGGTCGACGCCATCGTCACCCTCGGCGCCCCCTTCGCCCCCACCGCCGTCAAGGCCAAGGACGCGGCGGGCAGCAAGGCCGAGGTGGACACCTTCGACCTCAACGAGGCCGTCGCCCGCGACCTGAAGTCGGGCGTGCTCGGCTTCGCCGTCGACCAGCAGCCCTACCTCCAGGGGTACGAGGCCATCGACCTGCTCTGGCTCTATCGCTACAACGCGGACGTGCTCGGCGGCGGCCGTCCGGTGCTCACCGGACCCCAGATCGTCACCGCCGCGGAATCGGCAAAGCTGGAGGAGTTCATCAAGCGGGGCAGCCGATGAGCGCGCCCGCCCTCGCCGACGAGCGCCTCGCCCCCACCTCGCTGGTGCGCCGCCTGCTGGGCCGGCCCGAGCTGGGCGCGGTGGTCGGCGCCGCCGCGGTCTTCGTCTTCTTCTGCTTCGCCGCGGACAGCTTCCTGCGGGCCGCCAGCCTGAGCACGGTCCTGTACTCGGCCTCCACCATCGGGATCATGGCGGTCCCGGTGGCCCTGCTGATGATCGGCGGCGAGTTCGACCTCTCCGCCGGCGTCATGGTCACCACGTCGGCGCTGGTCAGCTCGATGTTCAGCTACCAGATGACCGCCAACGTGTGGGTGGGCGTCGGGGTGTCCCTGCTGGTCACGCTGGCCCTCGGCTTCTTCAACGGGTTCATGCTGACCCGTACGAAGCTGCCCAGCTTCATCATCACCCTCGGCACCTTCCTGATGCTGACCGGCCTCAACCTCGGCTTCACCAAGCTGATCAGCGGCTCCGTCTCCACCAAGACCATCGCGGACATGGAGGGTTTCTCCTCCGCCCGCGCGCTGTTCGCCTCGCAGTGGAACATCGGCTCGGTCACCTTGAAGGTCACCATCCTGTGGTGGCTGGCCCTGGTCGCCGTCGCCACCTGGATCCTGCTGCGCACCCGCGCCGGAAACTGGATCTTCGCGGTCGGCGGCGGGGCGGACGCGGCCCGCGCGACGGGCGTCCCGGTCGTCAAGACCCGGATCGGCCTCTACATGGGCGTCGCCCTGTGCGCCTGGATCTCCGGCCAGCACATCCTCTTCTCGTTCGACGTCGTCCAGTCGGGCGAGGGCGTCGGCAACGAGTTCCTCTACATCATCGCGGCCGTCATCGGCGGCTGCCTGATGACCGGCGGCTACGGCTCGGCCATCGGCTCGGCCGTCGGCGCCTTCATCTTCGGCATGACCAGCAACGGCATCGTGTACGCGCAGTGGAACCCCGACTGGTTCAAGTTCTTCCTCGGCGGGATGCTCCTGCTGGCGACACTGCTCAACGCGTGGGTGCGCAAGCGGGCGGAGGCCACCAAGTGACGGCCCTGGTGAAGCTGACCGGCGTCAGCAAGTACTACGGCAACATCCGTGCGCTCCAGGGCGTCTCCCTGGAGGTCTCGGCCGGAGAGATCACCTGCGTCCTCGGGGACAACGGCGCGGGCAAGTCCACCCTCATCAAGATCATCGCCGGCCTGCACCAGCACGACGCCGGCACCTTCGAGATCGAGGGGGAGGAGACCGCCCTCGCCAACCCGCGCGCCGCCCTCGACCGCGGCATCGCGACCGTCTACCAGGACCTCGCGGTCGTCCCGCTCATGCCGGTCTGGCGGAACTTCTTCCTGGGCTCCGAGCCCACCCGGGGCCGCGGCCCCTTCCGCCGCCTCGACGCGGAGTTCATGCGCGAGACCACCCGCTCCGAACTGCTGCGCATGGGCATCGACCTGCGCGACGTCGACCAGCCCATCGGGACCCTGTCCGGCGGCGAGCGCCAGTGCGTGGCCATCGCCCGCGCCGTCTATTTCGGGGCGAAGGTCCTCGTCCTCGACGAGCCCACCGCCGCCCTCGGCGTGAAGCAGTCGGGCGTGGTCCTCAAGTACGTAGCCGCCGCCCGCGACGCGGGTCTCGGCGTGGTCCTCATCACCCACAACCCGCACCACGCCTACCTGGTCGGGAACCGCTTCGTGCTGCTCAAGCGCGGTGCGATGGCGGGCAGCCACACCCGCGACTCCATCAGCCTGGACGAGCTCACCCGGCAGATGGCGGGCGGCTCCGAGCTGGAGGAGCTGAGCCACGAACTGGAGCGGGTGGCAGAATCAGGTCCTGACCGCGCATCCGGCCCCACCCACCGCACCCCGAGGGACGACACGACTCGATGAGCACGTACCGGGACTTCACGCTCACCCACCGGTCTGCGCGAGGCACCGTCCTGCGGACCATCGGGACCCGTGAGCGCCGCTCGCACCTGACCGCCCCGCGCGTCCCGACCGTCGGCATCGACATCGGCGGCACGAAGGTGATGGCCGGCGTCGTCGACGCCGACGGGGTCATCCTGGAGAAGATCCGCACCGAGACCCCCGACAAGTCCAAGAGCCCCAAGGTCGTCGAGGACACCATCGTCGAGCTGGTGCTCGACCTCTCCGACCGGCACGACGTCCACGCCGTGGGCATCGGCGCGGCCGGCTGGGTCGACGCCGACCGCTCCCGCGTCCTGTTCGCCCCCCACCTGGCCTGGCGCGACGAGCCGCTGCGCGACGCCCTCCAGTCCCGCCTCGCCGTCCCGGTCATGGTCGACAACGATGCCAACACCGCCGCCTGGGCCGAATGGCGCTTCGGCGCCGGCCGCGGCGAGGACCACCTCGTCATGATCACCCTGGGCACCGGCATCGGCGGCGCCATCCTGGAGGGTGGCCAGGTCAAGCGCGGCCGCTACGGGGTGGCCGGCGAGTTCGGCCACATGCAGGTCGTCCCCGGCGGCCACCGCTGCCCCTGCGGCAACCGCGGCTGCTGGGAGCAGTACAGCTCCGGGAACGCACTGGTGCGCGAGGCCCGTGAGCTGGCCGCGGCCGACTCCCCGGTCGCGTACAACATCATCGCCAGGGTCGGGGGGAACGTCCAGGAGATCACCGGGCCGCTCATCACCGAGCTGGCCCGCGAGGGCGACGCCATGTGCGTCGAGCTCCTCCAGGACATCGGCCAGTGGCTCGGGGTCGGCATCGCCAACCTCGCCGCCGCCCTCGACCCGTCCTGCTTCGTGATCGGCGGCGGCGTCAGCGCAGCCGACGACCTGCTGATCGGCCCCGCCCGGGAGGCCTTCCGGCGCCACCTCACCGGCCGCGGCTACCGGCCCGAGGCCCGGATCGCCAAGGCCCAGCTCGGCCCCGAGGCGGGTATGGTCGGCGCGGCCGACCTCGCCCGGCTCGTCGCCCGGCGCTTCCGCCGCGCCACGCGCCGGCGCGTCGAGCGCTACGAGCGCTACGCGCAGCTCGGCCGGCGCGAGGCCCCCGCCTCCCCGGACCCCGACCACCAGGACCAGCAGTGACCCCGCCCCCCGCCCTGCCCCGCCAGGCCCCCGCTCCCGAGGGGGGCGGTACGCCGCAGACCCCCGCAGAAGACCGCAGGCACGTGGTCCGGCGCCGCTGGATCACCGCGATCATCATCCTGCTGCTCGTCGGCGTGCCCGCGGGCTACCTCGCCGTCTCGGCCCAGCAGAGCCGCGAGAGCGGCCGGGACAAGGCCGCCAAGGTCGGCGCGGCCAAGGTCCGCCCGGGCTGGCCCTCCAAGGTGCAGCGCAGCATCTACGAGGTGCCGATCCCGCCGAAGGCCTGGCGGGTGGGCTTCCTGGAGACCAACAACTGGCGCACCAGCCGCCTGTACGTGCAGTTCGCGCTCACCCCCGCCGACCTGGACACCTTCCTCGCCGACGTCGGCACCGACCGCGGGGCGCTCACCCGCGGCGTGTCGATCGGCGCCCACGACGCCGAGGTCGCGGGCTGGAGCTGGGGACCGCGGAACGCCTGGTACGGCATCACCCTGGAGCAGCCGGACCCGCGCCCCACCCGGGACGTCACCGTCGACCTCACCGACCCGCAGAAGCCGCGGGTCTACGTGGTCTCCACGGCGACCCCGTAAGCCCGCACGGCCGGCAAGGGCCCTCAGCTCCCCGTCACGGCCTAGCCTGGGATCATGAAGCTCACCAAGCGGCTGCACTCCTGTGTCCAACTGGAGAAGGACGGGCGCGTGCTCGTCATCGACCCGGGCGCCTTCAGCGAGCCCGACGCCGGGCTCGGGGCGGACGCCCTGCTCGTCACGCACGAGCATCCCGACCACTTCGACGAGGGCCGGCTGCGGGCGGCCCTCGACGCGAACCCGGCCGCCGCACTGTGGACCCTGCGCAGCGTCGCGGAGCAGCTGGCCCCGGCCTATCCGGGCCGGGTGCACACCGTCGGCCACGGGGACGCCTTCACCGCCGCGGGCTTCGACGTCCAGGTCCACGGCGAGCTGCACGCCGTGATCCACCCGGACATGCCGCGGGTCACCAATGTCGGCTACCTCGTGGACGCCTCCCTCTTCCACCCCGGCGACGCGCTCACCGTGCCCGACGTGCCCGTCGAGACCCTGATGCTGCCGGTGCACGCCCCCTGGAACAAGGTCTCCGAGGTGATCGACTACCTCCGCGAGGTCAAGCCGCGCCGGGCCGTCGACATCCACGACGCCTACCTCGCCGACATCGCCCGGCCGATCTACGACCGGGCCCTGGACCTGCTGGGCGGCACCGACCACGGTCGCCTGGCCGCCGGGGACGCCACCGACCTCTGAGCCCGCTGTCGGTGCCGGGCGGTAGGTTGGTCGGCATGCGTATCGCCACGTTCAACGTCAACTCGATCACCGCCCGGCTGCCCCGGCTGCTGGCCTGGCTGGAGAGCTCCGGCACGGATGTCCTGTGCGTCCAGGAGACCAAGTGCTCCGCCGAGCAGTTCCCGCACGACGCGCTCCGCGAGCTGGGCTACGAGTCGGCCGTCAACGCCACCGGCCGGTGGAACGGGGTGGCCCTGATCTCCCGGGTCGGCCTGGAGGACGTGGTCCCCGGGCTGCTGGGCGGCCCGGGCTACGAGGGCGTCGAGGAGCCCCGCGCGATCTCCGCCACCTGCGGCGGCGTCCGCCTGTGGTCGGTGTACGTGCCGAACGGCCGCGAGGTCGCGCACGACCACTACGGCTACAAGCTGGAATGGCTGCGCTGCCTGGCCGAGGTGGTCGCCGAAGACGCGGCCGGTCCGCGCCCGTTCGCCGTGCTCGGCGACTTCAACATCGCACCGACCGACGAGGACGTCTTCGACCCGGCGGTCTTCGAGGGCCTCACCCACGTCACCCCCGCCGAGCGGGCCGCCCTGGAGACCCTGCGCGCCGCCGGACTGGCCGACGTGGTGCCGCGCCCCCTCAAGTACGACCGCCCGTACACGTACTGGGACTACCGCCAGCTCGCCTTCCCGAAGAACCGGGGCATGCGCATCGACCTGGTCTACGGGAACGAGGCCTTCGGCAAGGCCGTCACCGACGCCTACGTCGACCGCGAGGAGCGCAAGGGCAAGGGTGCCTCCGACCACGCCCCGGTCGTCGTGGACCTGGAGCTGGGCGCCTGAGGGGTGCGCGCCGGCGGCGGGAGCCGGCGGAAGAAGGGTCCGCGCGCCCTGTGGCCAGCGGGGAGTCCTGGTGCCAGGCTGGGTGGCATGAACATCCCTTTCCTGGACAACTGGCTGAACCGGCGTGGAACGGAACGGGGTACCGGACTCGCAGCCGCCCTCGCCGACGACCCCGAGGGCATCACCGAGTTGTTCTCGGAATGCGAGATGCTGCGCGTCCAGGCTCGGGCGGCGGGGCTCGAACTCGACGAGAGCCCGCGCTCATTGGAGGCCCTGGACCAGCTGATGCCGCGCTGGCGGCGTGATCCCGAGCTCGTCCCCTGGCTCGGCAACGACGCGGGCTTCTACCTCGGAACCGTGATCATCCGCTCCCGGCCGGGCGCCTGCTGGCAGGTGTGGCCGAACGGCCAGCCGGTGATCCGGCTGGCCTCGGGCCGCGAGCTGAACGTGGTGGAGTGGGGAGTCTCCTGGGCGATGACGGGCTCACCCGAACTCTCCCAGGCCTACGCCGAAGCCTCCGAGGCCTGACCCCCGCCCCCCTCAGGCCGGCGCACCGTCCCGGTGCGCGGGCAGGGCGAAGCGGTCGGCGCGGACGATGTCCACCGGTGTTGACGTGTACCGGGAGGGTACACAGCCGCCGGAGCCGGGGCCCACCGGGATGTTTCATCACCACGTGGGCTTTATGCCGTCTTCAGGCGTGTCGAGGCGAAGTGCCTTTCTCCGGCTGGATAGTTTGCGCTGACCTTGAGACACCGACACGTGGGCAGGGCAGCGTATGGCCGTCGAGCCGTTGATCGAGCTGCGGGACGTCAACAAGCACTTCGGGGACCTCCACGTCCTCCAGGACATCAACCTCACCGTCGGCCGCGGGGAGGTGGTGGTGATCATCGGCCCGTCCGGTTCGGGCAAGTCCACCCTGTGCCGGGCCATCAACGGGCTGGAGCCCGTCGAATCCGGCACCATCACCCTGGAAGGCCGGCCGCTGCCGGCCGAGGGCAAGGAGCTGGCCGCACTGCGCGCCGACGTCGGCATGGTCTTCCAGTCCTTCAACCTCTTCGCGCACAAGACCGTCCTCGCCAACGTCTCGCTCGCGCAGACCAAGGTCCGGAAACGGAAGAAGGAGGAGGCGGACGAGCGCTCCCAGGAGCTGCTGGAGCGCGTCGGGCTCGCCGACCAGGCGCCGAAGTACCCCGCCCAGCTCTCCGGCGGGCAGCAGCAGCGCGTCGCCATCGCCCGCGCCCTGGCCATGAACCCCAAGGCGCTCCTGTTCGACGAACCCACCTCCGCCCTCGACCCGGAGATGATCAACGAGGTGCTGGAGGTCATGCAGCAGCTGGCCGCCGAGGGCATGACCATGGTCGTGGTGACCCACGAGATGGGCTTCGCCCGTTCCGCCGCCAACCGCGTGGTGTTCATGGCCGACGGGAGGATCGTCGAGGACCGCACCCCGGAGGCCTTCTTCACCGCTCCCGAGAGCGACCGGGCCAAGGACTTCCTCTCCAAGATCCTCAAGCACTGAGGGGGCGGCCGATGAGCGCGCCCGCCCGGCGGCGCAGCCTGAAGGCCGGGGCGGTCGGGGTCGCCGCGGCCGAACCCGGAACGGTGCTGCCGGGCGCACGCCAGTAGCTCCGAAGAGCCGCCCCGCCCGGCAGCAGCCGCAGATCACTTCTCGCGCAGAGGTACCGAGACGTACGAGGGATCGGTGCGCGGCGAGGAGAAGGTCAGCTGCGCGCCGGTGGGGTTGTGCTCGATGTAGAGGGGGTCGACGGTGTCGACGACGAGGGCGAGCCGGTGGCCCGCGGGGACGTCGTAGGCGGTCGAGAACAGCTCCACGTCCACGCCGAAGGCCTGGCCGGGCGCCTTGTCGTGGAAGGTGTACGGGGCGTTGCTGACCAGCTTGCCGATGCCGAGCGGGCCGACGTCGTACAGGTAGGCGACGAAGGTGCCGTCCGCCTTGGTGGGGGTGACGGTGGTGTGGAGCTTCACCGTGCCGCGGATGCGGCGTTCGGTGGCGTGGCGCTCCGACTGCCAGACGGCGGCGAACGCGCGGGGCAGCAGCGGGATCGAGGCGACCGGGGGAGCCTGGGCGAACTGGTCGAGGATGCTGGAGAGGAAGAGGATCCCGCCGTCGGCGCCGGAGTCCACGTTGGCGAAGACGTGCTCGCTGTCGGAGAGCGCGAGCTTCTCGCTGCCGCCGGAGCCGACCGACTTCCAGTCGGCGTACCCCTCGTAGCCTTCGCTGCTGCGGGATTTGATCTGCACCGGGGCTTCGGTGTCGACGCCGTTGCGCGCGCCCTTGAGGTAGCGGTCGAACCACCGGTGGGCGTTGGTCCAGGTGTCGTTGGGCAGGCCGAGCAGGCCGGTGCCCTCGGCGGTGGCGTGGTCGCCGGGGCGGAACTCCAGCCGCTTGGGCCCGGTCAGCTTCTCGAAGAAGGAGGCGTACTGGTTGGGCGGGAAGATGGTGTCGCCCCATGCGTTGCCCAGCATGATCGCGGCCCCGTTGGCGTTGATCCGGTCCAGCTGCGCGGCGGCCGAGCGCTTGCGGCCCCACTCGATCATCTGCTGCTCCCGGTCGAGCCGGGAGCCGAGGAAGTCGCCGAGGACCTGCTGGAGTTCGGGGCCGGGGCGGCCGGTGAGGTATCCGGCGGCGCCGAGCATCCCGGCGGCCTGGAGGTGCTGGGTGCGGCCCGAGTAGATGGACTCGATGAGGTCGGCCCAGCCGCTGAGCGCGACCACGGCCTTGATCCGGGGGTCGTGCGCGGAGGCGAGCAGGCTGATGCCCGCGCCGTACGAGACCCCGCCCACGCCGATGCGGCCGGCGTCGGCGGGGGTGTGGGCCAGGGCCCAGTCGATGACGGCCGAGACGTCCGCGATGTCCGGCGGGCCGGCCACCTCGATCTGGCCGCCGGAGAGCCAGAAGCCCCGGGAGGTGTAACTGACCACCACGTAGCCCTCGTCGGCGAGCTCCTTGGCCTGGGCGAGGTATTCGATCTGCGGCATGCCCCAGCTGGTGGGGAGCACGATCAGCGGGTACGTCCGGCCGGCCTGGGCGCCGGCGGGGGTGAAGACGTTGCCCTTGAGGGTGATGCCGCCGGAGCCGGGGATGTCGTGGAAGGACGGCCCCGACGAGGTGTCGGCGGAGGCCGTGACGGTGGCTGCGGGCGCCGCCTGGGCCTGGTGGGGGGCCAGGCCCAGGGCTGTTGCCGCCAAGACGACTGCCACGGCAGCCGCGGTGCTGGTGGTGGGGACCATCAATCGCTCCCGGTGCGCCGGTGTCAAAGTGACCCGGCGGTAACCGGGGTGCGTTACCGGAGGTAACCCATCGGTAAGTTACGCGCTGGTAACGATTGGCTGATCGTCAAGGGCGCGGATCAGCCGTTCTGGGACGTGGTGCCGCTGCCGCCACCGTTCCCGGCGAGGGCGCTCTTCGCCTTCCACTCGTCCCAGGTCAGGTTCCACTCGCCGTAGCCGTTGCCGAGGTCGGCCTTGCCCTTGGAGCCGTCCCCGGTGACCTCGACCAGGTCACCGACCTGGGCCTGGGCGAAGAGGGCCTTCGCGTCGGAGTCGCTCATCCCCACGCAACCGGAGCTGACGTTGGCCCGGCCGAAGTTGCCGGCGTTCCACGGAGCGGCGTGGATGTACATGCCCGACCAGGTCACCCGCATCGAGTAGTCGACCATCTTGTCGTAGGAGTCGCCCAGGCCCACCGTCTGGGAGTCCATCCGGATGGTGCCCTCCTTGGTCATCAGCACCATCTTCCCGGACCAGGAGGCCTTCTTGCCGCCGGGCGTGCCCGCCGAGACCGGGATGGTCTTCACCGCTTGGCCGTCCTCGGTCACCGTCATCTGACGGGTGTCGAGGTCGACCTGCAGGCGCCGGTCCTTGCCGATCTTGAACTCGGTGTCGTAGTCCTTGACGAACATGCCGCCGCCCTGGCCCGAGTCCACCCCGTTGAGGTTCATCTCGACCTTGACGTCGGTGCCGGACTTCCAGTACTCCTTCGGCCGCCAGTCCACCCGGTCGTTGCCGGTGTAGTCCTTGAACCAGCCCCAGGAGCCCTCTGTGTTGTTCGAGGTGGTGACCTTCAGGTGCTTCTCGACCTCGGCCTTGTTCTTCACCGGGTTGTCGAAGACGATCGAGATCGGCTGGGCGATGCCCACCACCGGCGTGGCCTTGCCCGGGTTGATCGTCACCTTGTTCACCTTGTCCGCGGCGGCCGTCTTGAACTGGGCGCTCGCGCTCTGGCTGTCGGTGTTCTGCGCCTCGACCTTGTAGTCCGTGCCCGGCGAGGCATTGCGCTCGGAGGTCCACGTCCTGCCGTCATCGGCTATCTTGCCGGGCAGTTCGCCGCCCTTGCCGTCGGACACCTTCACCAGGGACAGCTTGCCCTCGGCGAGGGTCACCTTCACCGGCTCGCCGGGCTTGGCCTGATCGCCCGTGAGGTTCACGGATATCGCCATGTCCGGCTTCTTCTTCATCTCCGCCTTGCCGGACCCGCCCCCGCTCCCACTGCCGCCCGAGCCGCCCCCGCAGGCGGTCAGCGCGGCGGCCATGAGTGCGGTCCCGGCCAGCATGGCGTGGCGACTGCGTGCGGTGCGGCGTGTGCGGCTCAACGAAAACCCCTCCAAGTGATGACCGTGCGCAAAAGGAGATGCGAACGGCACGACTGTAGGTTGCGCAATCAGCTGAAAAGATCCGACTTTCGGTTGTGACGTGGACCGCAGCGAAACGGTCATCGTCCGGTCACAATCGCCGCGCACATCGGTCACGGGCGCCTGTGAGAGTCCTGTGCACCCGCTTCCCCGGACGTACAGGAAGGCCGATCAGCCGTGTGTGCACTGCTCGTGACACCCGCCCAGCGACACTCGTCCCCGGACCGGGAGCTGAGTGTGCGTCCGCTGTCCGTCGCCGAATACCGGCGCTTCCTTTCGCAGAACCGGAACGCGAGCTTTCTCCAGTACCCGTCCTGGGCCGAGGTAAAGGACCTCTGGCGCTCGGAAAGGGTCGGATGGCACTACCCGGACGGGGAAATAGCCGGTGCCGGACTGGTTCTCCTCCGCCAATTCCCCGGCACCCGCAAATACTTCGCCTATCTCCCCGAGGGTCCCGTAGCCGACTGGTCCGACCCCCACATCGACCGGTGGCTGGAGCCCCTCAAACGCCACCTGCGCGCGGCCGGTGCCTTCGCCGTCCGGATCGGCCCCGCGCCCGCCTACCGCCGCTGGGACGCGGCCACCGTCAAGTCCGCCACCGGGCCAGGCCGGCAGATGTCCGACGTGCTCGCCACCGAGGTCGACCCGGTCGGCGCGGCCCTCGCCGACCGGCTGCGCACCCGCGGCTGGAAACGCTGCGGCGGCGAGGACGACGGTGACGCCCAGCCGCGCCACGTCTTCCGCGTGCCGCTCGCCGGCCGTTCCCTCGACGAGCTGTGGTCCGGCCTCAACCAGGAATGGCGGCGCAATGTGCGCAAGGCCGAGAAGTCGGGTGTGGAGACGGTCCTCGGCACCGCCGCCGACCTTCCCGAGTTCTACCGGCTGCTGCGCATCACCGAGGAGCGCGACGGCTTCCGGCTCGGCCGCTCGCTCGCGTACTACCAGCAGCAGTACGAGGCCCTCAACGCCGAGGCACCCGGCCGGATGCGCCTCTACCTGGGCACGCACCAGGGCGAGGTCCTGGCCGCGCACACCATGATCGTGGCCGGGAAGCGCGTCTGGTACCAGACCGGCGCCTCCGCCGACCACCGCCGCGAAGTCCGCCCCAGCAACGCCCTGCAGTGGCGCATGATGCAGGACGCACATGCCCTCGGAGCGGACGAATACGACATGCGCGGGGTACCCTCCACCCTTGACCCCGACGAACGTTCTTTCGGGCTGCTGCGCTGGAAGCTCGGCACCGGCGGGCAGGTCGTCGAAACGCTCGGCGAGTGGGAGACCCCGATGGACGGATACGGCAACGCGGCGCTGTACAAGGCCTTCCAGGCCTACCTGGCCCGCCGGTGACCACCACGGACACCAGAACGGCCCCCGGCCCGTCCGCCGACGGAGCGGCCCGCCCGGCACCGGCGAAGTCCTCGGTGCTGCGCAGCGGCGCGCTCATGGCGGCCGGCTCGATCGTCTCCCGCGCCACCGGCTTCGTCCGCTCCGCCGTCGTCGTGGCCGCGCTCGGCACCGGGCTGCTCGGCGACGGTTACGCCGTCTCCAACACCGTCCCGAACATCCTGTACATGCTGCTCATCGGGGGCGCGCTCAACGCCGTCTTCGTCCCCGAGCTGGTCCGGGCCGCCAAGGAGCACGAGGACGGCGGAGCCGCCTACACCGACCGGCTGCTGACCGCCTGCACCGCCGCGCTCCTGGTCCTCACCGCCGTCGCCGTCCTCGCGGCGCCGCTGATCGTCTCGGCGTACACCCCGTACACCGGGCCCCAGGCGAGCACCACCGTGGCCCTGGCCCGGTACTGCCTCCCCCAGATACTCTTCTACGGGCTGTTCACCCTGCTCGGCCAAGTGCTGAACGCGCGCGGGCGGTTCGGCGCGATGATGTGGACCCCCGTCCTCAACAACCTCGTGATCATCGGCGTGTTCGGGCTGTTCCTCTCCGTCTCCCACGGCGCGGCGGAAGGCCTGACGGCCGGCGAGACCAGGCTCCTCGGCCTCGGCACCACCGCCGGCATCGTCGTCCAGGCCCTCGCCCTGGTCCCCTCCCTGCGCGCCGCCCGCTTCCGCTGGCGCCCCCGCTTCGACTGGCGCGGCCAGGGCCTCGCCCGCCCGCTGCGCAACGCGAGCTGGCTGGTCATGCTGGTCCTCACCAACCAGATCGCGTACTGGGTCGTCACCCGGCTCTCCACCGCCACCGGACGGCACGCCGTGGAGGCCGGCCTCGCGGGCGGCGCCGGGTACACCGCCTACAGCAACGCCTACCAGCTGTGGGTCGTCCCGCAGGGCATCATCACCGTCTCCCTCGTCACCGCCCTGATGCCCCGGATGAGTTCGGCGGCGGCCGAGGGCGACCTCGCCGCAGTCCGCCGCGACGTGTCGTACGCGCTGCGCTCCAGCGCCGCCCTCGTCGTCCCCGCCGCCGCGCTGTTCGCCGCGCTCGCCCCCTGGGTCATGGGCAGCGTCTTCGGCTACGGGCGCACCGGAGCCGCCGACGTCGAGGTCATGGCCGGCATGCTCGTGGCCTTCGCCCCCGGGCTGATCGCCTTCTCCGGGCAGTACGTCCTCGCGCGCGCCTTCTACGCCCTCTCCGACACCCGGACCCCGTTCTTCCTGAACCTGGTCATCGCCGGCCTGTGGGCCGCGCTGTCGGCCTCCGCCTACCTCTGGCTGCCGCCCCGCTGGGCGGTCACCGGCATGGCCGGCGCCTACTCCGTCGCGCTGTTCGCGGGCCTCGCGGTGACCGCGTACACCCTCGCCCGGCGGCTCGGTCCGCGCACCGGAACCCGCACCGAGCGGCGCACCACCGCGGTCCGCACCCACCTGCGGCTGCTGACCGCCTGTCTGCCGGGCGCCGCCGCCGGGTACGCGGCCGCCCGGGCCGCCGACGGCTTCGGCGACTTCGCCGCGGTCGGCGCGGGAACCGCGGCCATCGCGCTCGTCGTCGTCCTCCTCGCCGGGCCGCTGCGCCTCACGGAGATCACCGACCTGCTGGACTCCCTGCGGCGGAAGACCGGCCGCTAGCAGGAGCCCCGAACCACCTTGGACAATGACCGGATGCCACGCGTACTGCTGATCGAGGACGACCCTTCCATCAGGGAAGGAGTGGGCCTGGGCCTGCGCCGCCGCGGCCACGAGGTGAGCGCCGCCGAGACCGGCGAGGCGGGCCTCGCGCTCATGGGGAGCTTCCTGCCCGAGCTGGTGCTGCTCGACCTCATGCTGCCCGGGATGAACGGCGTGCAGGTCTGCCGCCGCATCCGCGAGACCAGCCAGCTCCCGATCATCATGCTGACCGCCCGAGGCGACGACTTCGACATAGTCGTCGGCCTGGAGGCCGGCGCCGACGACTACATCGTCAAGCCCGCCCGCACCGAGGTCATCGAGGCCCGCATCAAGGCCGTGCTGCGCCGTCTCGGCGCCCCGGCGGGCAGCCGCCCCGAGATCGAGTTCCACGGAGAGCTCGCCATCGACCGCGCCGGGCTGACCGTCGCCAAGAACGGCGAACGCGTTCCCCTCGCCCCCAGCGAGATCAAGCTCCTGCTGCACCTCTCCGCCTCGCCCGAGCAGGTCTTCTCCCGCCAGCAGCTCCTCGAATGCGTGTGGGACCACAGCTACCACGCCGACGCCCGGCTCGTGGACGCCTGCGTACGCCGCCTGCGCACCAAGGTCGAGGACCCCGCCGGCGCGCCCCGCTACATCCAGACGGTGCGCGGCTTCGGCTACCGCTTCGGTCCGCTGTGAGGCGGCGGATAGCGCCGCTCGGGCTGCGCACCCGGCTGATCGCGGCCTTCCTGCTGGTCGCCGCGATCAGCGCGGTGACCACGGCCACCCTGACCTACCAGCAGGCCCGCACCGCGGTCCTCAAGCAGAGCCAGGACACCGCGGTCAGTGCCCTGCGCGACCAGATCGAGACCCAGCCCCTCCAGCTGCCGCTGGACCAGGCGCAGCTCCAGCGCATCGTCAACGAGCTGGGCAAAAGGGGCAAACCGCATCCGTGGAGCGTCTTCGGCGAGTACGGCGCCCTGCGGGCCTCCAACACCAGCGCGCCCACCTCCACCGTGGTCACCGAGCAGCTCCGCCGCCAGGTGACGGCCCATCCGCACGGCGCCTTCCAGCGGGTGACCGACGCCTCCGGCAGCCCGTACCTCGCCGTCGGCATGCCGGCCGTCTGGCTCCACAACGACCTCCGGGAGCCCACCGGCCTGGTCGTCTTCGTGACGATGCCCCTGGCCACCGAGGGCAAGACGGTCGAGGCCATGGTCGAAGCCGCCAAACGCGGCGCCGTCCCCGGCCTGGCCATCGCCGTCGTCCCCGCCCTGCTCGCCGCGCGCAGCGTGCTGCGCCCCGTCCGGGACATGCGCCGCGCCGCCCAGCGCCTCGGCCGCGGCCGCCTCGACACCCGGATCGAGGTCCGCGGCGCCGACGAGCTCGCCGGACTCGCCCGCACCTTCAACGAGACCGCCCGCGCCCTCGAACAGTCGGTGAACGAACTGCGGGAGGCCGAGACCCGGGCCCGCCGCTTCGCCTCCGACGTCTCCCACGAACTGCGCACCCCGCTCTCCGGGATGCTCGCCGTCACCGAGGTCCTGGACGAGGACGCCGAGCGCCTCGATCCCGACACGGCCGCCGCCCTGCGGCTGGTCAGCGCCGAGACCGGCAAGCTCGCCGTCCTCGTCGAGGACCTCATGGAGATCTCCCGCTTCGACGCCCGCGCGGCCGAGCTCAACCTCGACGACGTGGACGTTGCCGAGGCCGTGCGCAAGACCCTCGAACGCCGCCACTGGGACGACCAGCGGGTGGTCACCGACCTGCCCTCGCAGGTCCGCGCCCGGCTCGACCCGCGCCGCTTCGACGTCGTCCTCGCCAACCTCGTCGGCAACGCCCTCCGGCACGGCGGCGCCCCCGTCTTCGTCACCGTGCGCTCCGAACCCCGGCCCGGCGGCCCCCGGCTGCTGATCGACGTCGCCGACAGCGGGCCCGGCATCGCCCCCGAGGTGCTGCCCCACATCTTCGACCGGTTCTTCAAGGCCGACGCCGCCCGCACCCGCTCCGCGGGCAGCGGCCTCGGCCTCGCCATCACCCTGGAGAACGTCCGGCTGCACGGCGGCACCCTGCGCGCCGCCAACGGGCCGGCCGGGGGAGCCGTGTTCACGCTCGACATGCCTCTGGAGGCCGACGCATGACCCGGGTCCGGACGGCAGCGGCCGCCACCGCCACCCTGCTGCTGGGTGCGCCGCTGCTCACCGGCTGCGGGATCAAGCCCACCGGGGTCATCGAGAGCGGAGCCGCGGCGAAGGTCGTCGTACCCGGCCCCGGCACCAAGGGGACGGTGTACTTCGTGACGTCCGACGGGCGGCTCGCCCCCGTTCCCGAGACGGAGCAGCCCGCGGCGTCGACGAGCGCCGTCCTCCTGAGGCTGCTGATCGGCCCCACCGAACAGGAGCGGGCCGCGGGCCTGGAGACCCGGCTGCCCGCACTGGACATCAGGAAACAGGGCGCCAGCGCCGGCACGAGCGTCGTGTCGCCGGACACCGTCCAGGTCGGGCTGCCGTTCAAGGTCGGCGGCCTGTCCGAGACGGCCCGCCGCCAGCTGGTGTGCACGGTGGCCTCCACCGAACCGCGGTACCAGGTGGTCCTGCGCGGCCCGGACACGGATCTCGAACCCGCCCGCTGCGACCTCGGCCGCTGACCGCACCCTTGCGGGACGGCCGGTGCTCCCGCCACCGTGGCCCCATGGACCCCGCCGCGGACGTCCCCGACGTCTTCGACCCCCGCCTCTACGCCGAGGGCATCCCGTACGAGCGCTACCGGCTGCTGCGCGAGCACCACCCGGTGGCCTGGCAGGAGGAGCCCGAGGTCCTCGGCTGGCCCGCGGGGCCCGGCTTCTGGGCGGTGACCCGGCACGCCGACGTGGTCCGGGTGCTGCGCGACCACGCCACGTACTCCTCATGGCTCGGCGCCACCCAGATCCGCGACCCCGACCCGGCCGACCTGCCCTTCCTGCGGCGCACCATGCTCAACCAGGACCCGGCCGGGAACGCCGGCGACCACGGGCGGCTGCGCCGGCTGGTCTCCCGCGCCTTCACCCCAGCTCGGGTCGACGCCTTCGCGGACCGGGTTCGCGAGCGGGCCCGTACGCTGCTCGCCGGCGCCCGGGACCGGGCCGAGGACGGCGCCGTCGACGTGGTCGCCTCCGTCACCGACGAGTACGCGCTGCTCAACCTCACCGACCTGCTGGGCGTCCCGGCCGCCGACCGCGCCCTGCTGCTGGAGTGGACCGTACGGATCATCGGCTACCAGGATCCCGAGGACGCCCCCGCGCCCGTGCTCGGACCGGACGGCAAACCGCTCAACCCGCGTGCGCCCGCACTGCTGGGCGAGATGTTCGGGTACGCCCGCGAACTCGCCGCGCACAAGCGGACCCACCCGGGCGACGACGTGATGACCGCCCTCGCCGGCGCCGGACTGGAACCGGCCGAGCTGGAGATGTTCTTCTTCCTGCTCACCGTCGCGGGCAACGACACCGTGCGCAGCGCCGCCCCCGGCGCCCTCCTCGCCCTCGCCCGCCATCCCGCCGCGTACCGCGAACTGGCCGGCCGCCGCGCCCCGGTGGAACGGGCCGTGGAGGAACTGCTGCGCGTCCACCCGCCGGTGCTCAGCTTCCGCCGCACGGCCGCCGCCGACACCGAACTGGCCGGGCAGCCGATCCGCGCCGGCGACAAGGTGGTGGTCTTCCACGCCTCCGCCAACCACGACGAGCGCGTCTTTCCCGACCCCGGCCGCCTCGACCTCGGCCGGACGCCCAACCCGCACGTCTCCTTCGGGGACGGGCCGCACGTCTGCCTCGGCGCGCACTTCGCCCGGCTCCAGCTGCGGGTGCTCTACGAGGAGTGGCTCGCCGCCATGCCCGCCCCCGAGCTCGCCGGTCCGCCGCGTCGGCTGGTCTCGAACTTCATCAACGGGATCACGCGGCTGCCGCTGCGGGTGTCCGGGCCTGCCGGGTGACGTCCGCCAGCAGCTCGACCACGTCCGGGCCGTAGGCATCGGAGTTGTTCACCTTCAGCACCACGCAGAAGGAGTCCCTGCCGTAGCGGCGCGCCAGGTCCTTGTGGTGACGGGCCAGGAACCGGGCGCCCGCCTGGTTGCTGATCGCGGTCTGCCCGGAGATCAGGAACACCGGCCGGCTCCCCGCCCCGGTCGTCAGCCGCGCCAGCAGCACATGGTCGACCTGACCCTTCTGCCAGCGGTACGCCTCCCCGCCGACCCGGATGGCACCGCGGTCGGGGCCCGGCTCGCGGGAGACGTCGACCTGTACGCCCGGCAGCATGGAGGCCAGGTGGGCGGCCGTCCGGGCGTTGGAGACGGGCCCTCCGACACAGAACTCGGCGCGCTCCCCGAAGCCCTGGCGGACCGAGTCGTGGGAGACGATCTGCAGATTGGCCCCGCAGTCCTTGATCAGGGCGGATATCTCCAGCAGCGCGAAGGCGTCGTTGCGGTGCACCGACCCCTCGGTGCCGCCCATCTGCCGGTTGACCACGAACAGGCAGTCCGAGCCGGTCGGCAGTCCGAAGAAGGCCTGCTTGCGGCGCAGCGTACGGCGCCACAGATAAGTCCGGGAGAACCAGCCGAAACCGCCGCTGATCGCGGTGGCCACCACCCCGAGCACGATGTTGCGCACGTCGTCGTTCATGCGCGGGATGCTAGCCCGCACGACGTGTTCCTGACGCGGAGGGTGCGGTGAAGTTACAGTGCCGCCTCCAGGCCTGTCCGGTGGGGTCCGACAGGCCGTCGACTGGAGGTACGGATGCGTCGTTCCGCCACACGTCAGTTAACGCTCCTCGCCCTTGCCGGAGCCCTGGTGTCCACCGGCGCCGCGGCTCCGCCGTCACCGGCGGCGGGCGCCGCGCCCGCCAAGGTCCCCGTCGCCGCGGGGTACGGAGGAGCCGTCGCCAGCGTCGACGCCGATGCCTCCGCGGCCGGGATCGCCGTCCTGCGCGCCGGCGGGAACGCGGTCGACGCCGCCGTCGCGACGGCGGCCGCCCTCGGCGTCACCGAGCCGTACTCCGCCGGCATCGGAGGCGGCGGCTACCTCGTCTACTACGACGCGAAGTCCCGCAGCGTGCAGACCATCGACGGCCGTGAGACCGCGCCCGCCACGGCCACCGCCGGCCTCTTCCAGGAGAACGGCGTCCCCATCCCCTTCGCCGAGGGCCAGACCAGCGGCCGCGGAGTCGGCGTACCCGGTACCCCCGCCACCTGGAAGAGCGCCCTGGACGCCTGGGGCACCCGCCCGCTGTCCCAACTCCTCAAGCCCGCCGAGAAACTGGCCCGCGACGGCTTCACCGTGGACGCCACCTTCCGCGCCCAGACGGAGCTCAACCAGGACCGCTTCAAGGACTTCCCCGACACCCGGAAGCTCTTCCTGCCGGGCGGCGCCCTGCCGGTGGTCGGTTCCACCTTCAAGAACCCCGACCTGGCGGACACGTACGCCGAACTCGGCCGCAAGGGCACCGGCGCGCTCTACCGGGGCCCGCTCGCCGGGGACATCGTCCGCGCCGTCCGCAAGCCTCCCGTGGACCCGGCCGCCACCCGGATCGTCCGGCCCGGCGACCTGACCACCGGGGACCTGCGCGCGTACGCGACCAAGCGGCAGGACCCGACCCAGGTGAGCTACCACGGGCTGGACGTCTACAGCATGGCGCCCTCCTCCTCCGGAGGCACCACCGTCGGCGAGGCCCTCAACATCCTGGAGCACACCGACCTCGGCTCCCTCTCCGAGGCGCAGTACCTGCACCGCTTCATCGAGGCCTCGCGGATCTCCTTCGCCGACCGCGGCCGCTGGGTCGGCGACCCGGCCTTCGAACGGGTGCCCACGCGCGAACTGCTCTCCCAGCGGTACGCGGACACCCGCGGCTGCCTCATCACCCCGGACAAGGCACTGACCAGTCCCCTGGCCCCGGGCGACCCGCGCCACCCGGTGCCGTGCGGCGGCACCGGCCAGGCCGCCCCCACCACCTACGAGGGGGAGAACACCACGCACCTGACGGTCGCCGACCGCTGGGGCAACGTGGTCTCCTACACCCTGACCATCGAGTCCACCGGCGGCAGCGCCATCACCGTCCCGGGACGCGGCTTCCTCCTCAACAACGAGCTGACCGACTTCTCCTTCGCCCCGGCGGCGCCCGGCGTCCCCGACCCGAACCTGCCCGGACCCGGCAAGCGGCCCCGTTCGTCCATGTCCCCGACCATCGTCCTGCAGCACGGACGCCCTCTGCTCGCCGTGGGCTCCCCGGGCGGCGCCACCATCATCACCACCGTCCTGCAGACCCTGATCGGCCACTTGGACCGGGGCCTGCCGCTGGTCGACGCCATCGCCGCGCCCCGCGCCAGCCAGCGCAACCAGACCACCACCGAACTGGAACCGGGCCTGTGGAACAGCCCGGTCCGCACCGAACTGGAGGCACTGGGGCAGGGCTTTCGGCAGAATCCGGAGATCGGCGCCGCCACCGGCGTCCAGCGGCTCCCGGACGGGCGCTGGCTGGCCGCCGCCGAAACCAGCCGCCGCGGCGGCGGCTCGGCGATGGTGGTCCACCCGCACGGCAGGCCGTAGGGCCGGCTCGAAGCCCACGGCCCGGGGCACGCATCCGTGTCCCCGGGCCCGGCCGGCCCGGCGTTCGGGCGGAACCGGCGGCTGAACGGCCCAACCGGGGGTGTGGGAGCGGCGTCGGGCGGGGCAAGCGTGAAGGCGTGTCAGCCACGAACGCACCCCAGCGCCTGGGCCTCGCCCTCCTCGGCGCCCTCCTCGCGGCCGCTCTGCTGCTCGCGGCCCGCGCCGCGCCCGAGGGCCGGGCCCCGACCACATCGGCCCCGAGCGGCGGATCCTCCGCCACCCGGGCCTCGTCGCCGGCCACCCCCGGCTCCGGGCCGCAGCACCGGCCGGACGACCTGGGGGGAGGGCGGCCCCGTACAGTCGGAGCATGACCCTTGAGGAGCTGAACCGCGGCAAGTACGTCAGCCTCACCACCTTCCGCAAGGACGGCACGGCGGTGGCCACGCCGGTGTGGGCGGTGGCCGACGGTGACGAGCTGTACGTCTGGACGCGCAGCGATTCGTGGAAGGTGAAGCGGATCCGCAACAACGGGCGGGTCACGGTGAGCGCGTGCGACGTACGGGGGCGGGTGCCGCAGGGGGCCCGCGTCCTGGAGGGGGAGGCGCGGCTGCTGGACGAGGCCGGGCTGAAGCGGGTGCGCGCGCTGATGGCGCGGAAGTACACCTGGCAGTTCTGGGCGGTGGACCTGCCCGCGGCGGTGGCCCGGCGGGGCAAGCGGCCGCACACCGGGATCGCGGTCGCCCTCAAGCTTTGAGACTCCCGTAGCCCGCCCGTAACACGGGTGGGATGCAATGCGGGGATGGAGACCGCGACTTCACTGGCGATCGGGCAACTCTCTGACTACCTGCGGGGGTTGGCGCAGCGGCTCGACCCCGGGTCGGGCTGGTACGGGGAGTTCCTGCGGCGGGATCCGGAGGGCGTGCGGGCCTGTCTGGAGGGGGCCGCGATGCCGCCGTGGGACGTGGTGGAGTCGCTGCTCGGCGATCTGGCGCGGGACCGGGGAGCGGAGTTCGCGGAGCGGGAGCGGCAGTACGCGGCGCGGCTGCGGACGGCGGCCGTCAGCGCGTGGGACCGGCTGCCGGGCGGGGCGGAGGAGCTGCGGACCCTGCTCGCGGCGGCCGCCGAGCAGCGGGCGGCTGCGGAGGCGGCGGTCCGGGCCCTGGCGGAGCGCCTGGCCGCGCTGCCGGCCGGGGCGGAGGCGGAGGCCCTGTCCCGGGAGCTGACCTGGACCCGCGACGACGCCTCCAGGGCCACCTCCCGCGAAGCAGACCTGGCATCCCGCCTGACCGCCCTCCACCCCGGCCCGGCCCCGTCCGCCCCGGAGGCCCCGCCCGGGCAGGGCCCCGACCTGCCGGGCGCCCCCACCGGCCCCGCATGGTCCCGCCCCGCCCCTGCGGGGTCGGCTGCCCCCGCCGCGACGCCGGATCCGGAGCAACCCTGGCCCGGGCCGGGGCTGCCCCCGGGGGACCGGGAGCAGCCCCGGCCCGGGCCGGCTTTCGCGGGGGCCGCGCCGGTCCGGCCGGCACCGGAGCCCGGCGGGTCCGGGGCCTTCGCAGCGCCGGAGCCGGCCCGGGCCGACGGGGGGACGGCAGCCGGGGAACCCGGGCCCGAGGCGTTGCCAGGGGTGCCGCGGCAGCGCTCCGGGGACGCCGGGGACCGTGTGCCGCAGCCGCCCGTACGGCGGGCCGAGGGGCGGTGGTTGCGCGGGGAGCGGCGGTCCGGCGGGGCCCGGTACGCGGGGGCCGCAGCCCCCGAAGCCCCGGTCTTCACCCCGCCACCGGGCTACCCGGCCGAGTCCGCACCACCCCGCGGCGCCCGCTTCGGCCGCCCGGACCGCACCCCGGAACCCCCGCACTCCGAGCCTCCTTCCCCGGCCACCCCCGCAGACCCCGGCCCGGCCACGGCCTGGGCCGCCGCGGCCGCTTCCGCCGGCCCGGGTGCCGAGGCTGCCTGGCCGCCCGCGCCCGGCAGCCCGGCCCCCGGCACGGCTTGGCCGGACGGTTCCGCCGAGCCGGGCTCCGGTAGGGCTTGGCCGGACGGGAGCGCCGGGGGTCCGGGGGCAGGTGTCGCCTCCGGCTCGGGGCGGGCCGTCGGGGCCGTGGTCGGGGAGTTGTTGGCCCTCCGGGGGCAGGGGCGGGGCGGGGAGGCGCACGCCCTGCTCTGCGAGGCCGCCGCCTGGCCCGCCGAGCGGCTGCCCGGCCTCGCCGACGCGCTGGCCCGCGCCGGGCTCGGCGCGGACTGGGCCACCCTCCTGTGGGAGGCGGCCTCGCTCCCGCCCGAGCAGCTCGCCGCGGCCGCCGCCGCCCTCGCCGAGGCCGGCCGCACCGCCGACTGCGAGACGCTGCTGCGCCAGGGCGTCGCCCGGCCCACCGCCGAGATCGCCGACGCGGCCCTGGCCCTGGCGGAGGCCGGCCGGTCCCGCGAGGCCGACGCCCTGCTCGGAGCCTTCGTCCTGGTCCGCACCCCGCAGGAGGCGGCCGGCCTCGCCCGCCGGGCCCCGCAGTGGTTTGGCCCCCGGCTGCTCCGAGCCGCCGAGGCCCTCTCCGACAGCCGCCGCCGAGACCTCGTACACGCCCTGCGAGTCGCGAAACTGCCCGCCTCCTGACCGTAATCGACCAGGATGCGGCGTAACGTGATCGACTACTCCAACCGCGCACGGCGCTCTTGCCCCACGCAGTGACGAGGCCTACGTTCTACATCCCTACGTACATCACGTACCTCACCGTCTACGTGCGTAGAAGCCGGCGTTCCCGTCGCGAGGAGCAGCTCATGGCCCAAGTCGTCCGCGCCGCACTCGTCCAGGCCACCTGGACCGGCGACACCGAGTCGATGATCGCCAAACACGAGGAGCACGCCCGCCGGGCCGCCGCCCAGGGCGCGAAGATCATCGGCTTCCAGGAGGTGTTCAACGCCCCCTACTTCTGCCAGGTCCAGGAGCCCGAGCACTACCGCTGGGCCGAGCCCGTCCCCGACGGCCCCACCATCCGCCGTATGCAGGCACTCGCCCGTGAGACCGGCATGGTGATCGTCGTGCCCGTCTTCGAGGAGGAGGACGCCGGCTTCTACTACAACACCGCCGCCGTCATCGACGCCGACGGCAGCTACCTCGGCAAGTACCGCAAGCACCACATCCCCCAGGTCAAGGGCTTCTGGGAGAAGTACTACTTCCGCCCGGGCAACCTCGGCTGGCCGGTGTTCGACACCGCCGTCGGCCGCGTCGGCGTCTACATCTGCTACGACCGCCACTTCCCCGAGGGCTGGCGCGCCCTGGGCCTGGCCGGAGCGCAGCTCGTCTACAACCCGTCCGCCACGCACCGCGGCCTGTCCGGGTACCTGTGGCAGCTGGAGCAGCCGGCGGCGGCCGTCGCCAACGAGTACTTCGTGGCCGCGATCAACCGCATCGGCCGGGAGGAGTACGGCGACAACGACTTCTACGGCACCAGCTACTTCGTCGACCCGCGCGGCCAGTTCGTCGGGGAGGCCGCCAGCGACAAGGAGGAGGAGCTCCTCGTCCGCGACCTCGACTTCGACCTGATCAAACAGGTCCGCGACCAGTGGGCCTTCTACCGCGACCGCCGCCCCGACGCCTACGGAGGGCTCGTACAGCCGTGACCAACCCGATCCCCCTGCACAACCGCCACCGGTCCGTCCTGCCCGACTGGCTCGCGCTCTACTACGACCGCCCCATCGAGCTCACCCACGGCGAGGGCCGCCACGTCTGGGACGCCGACGGCAACCGCTACCTCGACTTCTTCGGCGGCATCCTCACCACGATGACCGCCCACGCCCTGCCCGAGGTCACCAAGGCCGTCTCGGAGCAGGCCGGGCGGCTCATCCACTCCTCCACGCTCTACCTCAACCGGCCGATGATCGAGCTGGCCGAGCGGATCGCCGCCCTGTCCGGCATCCCCGACGCCCGGGTCTTCTTCACCACCTCAGGCACCGAGGCCAACGACACCGCGCTGCTGCTCGCGACCGCGTACCGCCGCTCCAACCAGATCCTGGCGATGCGCAACAGCTACCACGGCCGGTCCTTCTCCACCGTCTCGATCACCGGCAACCGCGGCTGGTCCCCGACCAGCCTCTCGCCGCTGCAGACGTACTACGTGCACGGCGCCGTCCGCACCCGCGGTCCCTTCGCGCACCTGTCCGACGCCGAGTTCACCGCCGCCGCCGTCGCCGACCTGGAAGACGTGCTCGGCCAGGCCCGCGGCGGCGTGGCCGCCCTGATCGCCGAACCCATCCAGGGCGTCGGCGGGTTCACCTCCCCGCCGGACGGCCTGTACGGGGCCTTCCGCGAGGTCCTGGACCGACACGGCATCCTGTGGATCAGCGACGAGGTGCAGACCGGCTGGGGCCGCACCGGCGACCACTTCTGGGGCTGGCAGGCCCATGCGCAGAGCGGCCCGCCGGACATCCTCACCTTCGCCAAGGGCATCGGCAACGGCATGGCCATCGGCGGTGTCGTCGCCCGCGCCGAGGTGATGAACTGCATCGACACCAACTCCATCTCCACCTTCGGCGGCTCCCCGGTCACCATGGCCGCCGGCGTGGCGAACCTCGGCTACCTGCTGGAGCACGACCTCCAGGGCAACGCCCGCCGCGTCGGCGGCCTGCTCCTGGAGCGGCTGCGCGCGATCTCCGCCACGGTGCCCGCCGTACGGGAGGTACGCGGCAGGGGCCTGATGGCCGGGCTGGAGCTGACGAGGCCCGGCTCCGACGAGGCCGACCCGGCGGCGGCCGCCGCCGTCCTGGAGGCCGCCCGCGAGGGAGGCCTGCTGCTCGGCAAGGGCGGCGGCCACAACACCAGCGTGCTGCGCATCGCGCCGCCCCTCTCGCTCACCGTCGCCGAGGCGGAAGAGGGAGCCGAGATCCTTGCCCGGGCACTCCGCAGCGTGCACGGCAACTGACACCGGGGGAGACGTACATGAGCACCCGCACCCTGATCCGCGGCGGTCTCGTCCTGACCGCCGCCGACGAAGTCCACGCCGACGTGCTGATCGAGGACGGCCGGGTGGCGGCCCTCGCGGCGCACGGCTCGGCGGCCGCCGAAGCCTGGACGGCCGACCGGACGATCGACGCGAGCGGGAAGTACGTCATCCCCGGCGGGGTCGACGCACACACCCACATGGAGCTCCCCTTCGGCGGGACCGCCGCCTCGGACACCTTCGAGACCGGAACCCGGGCCGCCGCCTGGGGCGGCACCACCACCATCGTCGACTTCGCCGTGCAGAGCATGGGCCGCGCCCTGCGCGAGGGGCTCGACACCTGGTACGACAAGGCCGACGGCAAGTGCGCCGTCGACTACGCCTTCCACATGATCCTCTCGGACGTCAACGAGGGGACCCTGAAGGAGATGGACCGCCTGATCGGGGAGGGCGTCACCTCCTTCAAGCTGTTCATGGCCTACCCCGGCGTCTTCTACAGCGACGACGGGCAGATCCTGCGCGCCATGCAGCGGGCCGCCGGCAACGGCGGGCTGATCATGATGCACGCCGAGAACGGCATCGCGATCGACGTCCTCGTCGAACAGGCCCTGGCCCGCGGGGAGACCGACCCCCGCCACCACGGCGAGGTCCGCAAGGTGCTGCTGGAGGCCGAGGCCACCCACCGGGCGATCCAGCTCGCCCGAGTGGCCGGCTCCCCGCTCTACGTCGTCCACGTCTCGGCCGAGGAGGCGGTGGCCGAGCTGGCCGCCGCCCGCGACAAGGGCCTGCCCGTCTTCGGGGAGACCTGCCCGCAGTACCTGTTCCTGTCCACCGACAACCTCGCGGAGCCCGACTTCCAGGGCGCCAAGTACGTCTGCTCCACCCCGCTGCGCCCCCGCGAGCACCAGGCGGCGCTGTGGCGGGGGCTGCGCACCGACGACCTCCAGGTGGTCTCCACCGACCACTGCCCCTTCTGCTTCAAAGGCCAGAAGGAGCTAGGCCGCGACGACTTCTCCAAGATCCCCAACGGGCTGCCGGGCGTCGAGAACCGGATGGACCTCCTGCACCAGGCCGTCCTGGACGGGCACATCACCCGTCGCCGCTGGATCGAGATCGCCTGCGCGGCCCCCGCCCGGATGTTCGGCCTCTACCCCCAGAAGGGCACCATCGCGCCGGGCTCCGACGCCGACATCGTCCTCTACGATCCGCACGCCGAGCAGGTCATCTCCGCCGAGACGCACCACATGAACGTGGACTACTCGGCGTACGAGGGCAAGCGGATCACCGGACGCGTCGACACCGTGCTCTCGCGCGGCGAACTCGTCATCGACCGGCGCACCTACACGGGCCGGGCCGGCCACGGCGTGTTCATCCCCCGCTCCACCTGCCAGTACCTCTAAGGAGCTGTGGTCCCTTGGACTTCGGACTCGTCCTGCAGACCGACCCGCCCGCCTCCCAGGTCGTCAGCCTCATGCGGCGCGCCGAGCGCAACGGCTTCCGCTACGGCTGGACCTTCGACTCCGCCGTGCTGTGGCAGGAGCCCTTCGTCATCTACAGCCAGATCCTGGAGCACACCCGGCTGATGCACGTCGGCCCGATGGTCACCAACCCGGGCACCCGCACCTGGGAGGTCACCGCCTCCACCTTCGCCACCCTCAACGACATGTTCGGCAACCGCACGGTCTGCGGGATCGGACGCGGCGACTCCGCGATGCGCGTCGCAGGACGCAAGCCGAACACCCTCGCCCGACTCGGGGAGGCCATCGAGGCCATCCGGGACCTGGCCGAGGGGCGCGAGGCGGAGGTCGACGGCAGCCCGATCCGCCTCCCGTGGGTGCGGGAGGGCAAACTCCCCGTCTGGATGGCGGCGTACGGGCCGAAGGCCCTGGCCCTGGCCGGCCAGAAGGCCGACGGCTTCATCCTCCAGCTCGCCGACCCCTACCTCACCGAATGGATGGTCAAGGCGGTCCGCGACGCCGCCGCCTCGGCCGGCCGGGACCCGGACGCGATCACCGTCTGCGTCGCGGCCCCCGCCTACGTCGGCGAGGACCTCGCCCACGCCCGCGACCAGTGCCGCTGGTTCGGCGGCATGGTCGGCAACCACGTCGCCGACCTGGTCGGCCGGTACGGAGAGCACTCTGGCATGGTCCCGGAGGAGCTCACCGAATACATCAAGGCCCGCCACGGCTACGACTACAGCCACCACGGCCGCGCCGGGAACCCGTCCACGGACTTCGTGCCGGACGAGATCGTCGACCGCTTCTGCCTGCTGGGCCCGCCCGAGGCGCACATCCGGAAGCTGGAGGCCCTGCGCGACCTGGGCGTCGACCAGTTCGCGGTCTACGCCATGCACGACGCGCGGGAGTCCGTGATCGAGGCGTACGGACAGCACGTCATCCCGGTGTTCAGAGCCTGACGCACACCTCCTGACCCGAAGGGACGCGCGCTCATGCCGAACCACCCGACGACCGACGCCGCCGAAGACCGCGTGGAGCTCGCCCCCGGCGACGTCCCGTCCGACGGCCGCTTCGCCAACCCCGACCTGCTGCCCGTGCCGGTCGAGGCCAGGCGCTGGACGACGTACAACTTCGCGGCCCTGTGGGTCGGCATGGCGCACAACATCCCCTCCTGGATGCTCGCCTCGGGCCTGGTGGCCCTGGGGATGGACTGGAAGCAGGCCGTCTTCACCATCGCCCTGGCCAACCTGATCGTGCTGGTGCCGATGCTGCTCACCGGGCACGCCGGCCCCAAGTACGGCATCCCCTTCCCGGTCCTGGCACGGGCCTCGTTCGGAGTGCGCGGGGCCAACCTGGCCGCGATGATCCGGGCGGCCGTGGCCTGCTGCTGGTTCGGGATCCAGACCTGGATCGGCGGTTCCGGGATCTTCGTGCTGCTCGGGAAGATCTTCGGCGGCTGGGCGGACGCCGAGCGGATCGGCGGCCAGCCCTGGACGCTGTGGCTGTGCTTCATCCTCTTCTGGGCCCTGGAACTGGCCATCATCTACCGGGGGATGGACACGCTGCGGCGCTTCGAGAACTGGGCCGCGCCCTTCGTCATCGTCGGGGCCCTCGTCCTCCTGGTGTGGATCGGCCTCAAGGCGGGCGGCTTCGGCCACCTGCTCGACCAGCCCTCCCGGCTCGGCTGGGGCGCGGAGTTCTGGCCGGTCTTCTTCCCCTCGCTCATGGGGATGATCGCCTTCTGGTCCACCCTCTCGCTCAACATCCCCGACTTCACCCGGTTCGGCGCCGGACAGCGCTCCCAGATCATCGGGCAGACGCTGGGGCTGCCGACGACGATGACCCTCTTCGCGCTGCTGTCGGTGTTCGTCACCTCCGGCTCCGAGGCGGTGTACGGCACCCCGATCTGGGACCCCGTGGCGCTGGTCTCCAAGACCGACAGCATCTTCGGGCTGCTGTACGCCCTGGTGACGGTGCTCGTCGCGACGATCTCGGTGAACATCGCGGCGAACGTCGTCTCTCCGGCCTACGACCTGGCCAACCTGGCACCGCGCCTGATCAACTTCCGCAGGGGGGCGCTGATCACCGGCGTGGTGGGCGTGCTGATCATGCCGTGGAAGCTGACCTCCACCCCCGAGCTCTACATCTTCACCTGGCTGGGGCTGGTCGGCGGCCTGCTCGGCACGGTCGCCGGCATCCTCATCGCCGACTACTGGATCGTGCGGCGCACCCACCTCTCGCTGCCCGACCTCTACCGCGACGCGGGCCCGTACTGGTACAGCGGCGGCTGGAATCCGCGGGCCCTGGCCGCCTTCCTGGTCGGCGGGGTCCTGGCCATCGGCGGCTCCCACTCGGCACCCGGCCACGGGCCCTTCCCCCAGGACGGGCTGATCCCCTTCCTGCGGCCCCTCGCGGACTACGGCTGGGCGGTGGGCCTGGCCTCGTCCCTGCTGCTGTACGCGGCCCTCACCCGCCGGGAGCACCCGTCCGCGCAGCCGCCCGGGTGAGGCGGGGATCCGCTGCCGGTTCACCCGGGGGCCACCTGGTGTGCGCCCGGCCGCCGGAACCGCGGGTGGGGTTTGTCAGCCGGGCGTGGTGTGATGGAGACATGATCGAACAGTTCCTGGCCCGAGACCTGTCCGCGGTGGAAGAAGCCGTCCGCAAGGCGGCGGCCGTCGAGATCATGCCGAGATTCCGGCAGCTCGCCGACCACGAGGTGGACCAGAAGAGCGGTCCCCACGACCTGGTGACCATTGCCGACCGCAAGGCCGAGGAGCACCTGACGGCCTCGCTCACCCGACTGCTGCCCGGCTCCGCCGTCGTCGGCGAGGAGGCCGTGCACGCCGACCCGACGGTGTACGGGGCGCTGCGGGACGAGGCCCCGGTGTGGATCGTGGACCCGGTCGACGGTACGCGGCAGTTCGTGAACGGCGACCCCGCCTTCTGCACCCTGGTCGCCCTGGCCCTGCGCGGGGAGATCCTCGCGTCCTGGACCTTCGCCCCGGCGCTGGACGAGCTGGCGACGGCCGTGCGCGGCCAGGGTGCGTACGTCAACGGCGAGCTGATCCATAGCGGTTCGCCGGACCCCGGCAGCGACCTGCGGGTCGCCATGGCCCACCCGCTCTACACCTCCGACGAGCACAAGCGGATCCTGGCCCGGCTGGACGTGCCGGGCGTCGCGGCCCGGCCCTGCGGATCGGCGGGCCTGGAGTACCTGAAGGTGGCGCGCGGCGAGATGGACGGCCTCGCCTTCACCTGGCCCTCGGCGTGGGACCACGCGGCGGGCCTGCTGCTGGTCGCCGAGGCGGGCGGCGCGCAGAGCACCGTCGCCGGGGTGCCCTTCCGGGTGGACCGGGACAACGAGCTGCCGTTCGCGGTGGGGCGCGACGAGCCCACGGCGCACCGCATCCGCGACCTGCTGCGCGGATAGCCCCATATCCTGGAACCGAGCCGCCGTCGCCGCCGTACGAAGGAGTCGCAAGTGCCGTCGATCCTCGATGCGGTCGTGGTGGGGGCGGGCCCGAACGGACTGACCGCCGCCGTCGAACTGGCCCGGCGCGGCTTCTCCGTGGCCGTCTTCGAAGCCGCCGGGTCCGTCGGCGGCGGGGCCCGGACGGAGGAGCTCACCCTCCCTGGCTTCCGGCACGACCCCTGCTCGGCGGTGCACCCCCTCGGAGCGGGCTCCCCGGTGTTCGCCACGATGCCGCTGAAGCGGTACGGGCTGGAGTGGCTGCACGCCCCGCTGGCCATGGCGCACCCCTTCGACGACGGCACGGCCGCGGTGCTCTCCCGGTCCGTCGCCGAGACGGCGGCCTCCCTGGGGCCGCGTGACGCGGGCACCTACCGGCGGCTGGTGCAGCCGTTCCTCGGCAAGTGGGACACCCTGGCCCGGGACTTCATGTCCCTGCCGTCGACGGCCCTGCCCCGCGACCCGGTCACCCTGGCCCGCTTCGGCCTCACCGGCCTGCCGCCGTCGACCTGGCTGATGCGCCGCTTCCAGGACGAGCGGGCGCGGGCGCTGTTCGCCGGGCTCGTCGCGCACGTCATCGCCCCGCTGGGCGGGATCGCCACCGGCGCCGTCGGCCTGGTCTTCGCCCTCGCCGCGCACGCGGGCGGCTGGCCGATGGCGCGCGGCGGCTCGCAGTCCCTCTCGGACGCCCTCGCCGGCTACCTGCGCGACCTGGGCGCCGCGGTGCACACCGGCTTCGAGGTCAAACGCCTCGACGACCTGCCGCCGGCCCGCGCGTACGTCTTCGACACCTCGCCGACCGCGCTGGCCCGGATCGCCCGCCTGGGCCACGTCTACGACCACTACCGGTACGGCGCCGCCGTGTTCAAGATCGACTACGCGCTGTCGGGCCCGGTGCCGTGGACCGCCGAGGCACCCCGCCGCGCCGGCACCGTACAGATCGGCCCGCGCGCCCGGGACATCGACGCCGCCCTGCACCTGGCCGCCGGCGGGCGCGCCCCGCGCAACCCCTTCCTGATCACCGCCCAGCCCAGCCTGGTCGACCCGAGCCGGGCGCCCGAGGGCAAGCACGTGTTCTGGGCGTACGGGCACGTCCCCGCGGGCTGGGACGGCGACCTCACCGAGGCCGTGGAGCGCCAACTGGAGCGCTTCGCACCCGGCTTCCGCGACCTGGTGCTCGCCCGAGCCACCGCAGGGCCGCCACAGCTCGCCGCCCGCAACCCCAACTACGTCGGCGGGGACATCGCCTGCGGCGCCGCCTCCGGACTCCAACTGCTGCTGCGCCCCAGGCTCTCCCTGTCCCCCTACACCACCCCCCACCCCGCCGTCTTCCTCTGCTCCTCCGCCACCCCGCCCGGCCCGGGCGTGCACGGCATGTCGGGCCACAACGCGGCCAAGGCCGTCTGGCGCCACCTGCGAAAGGCCACCTGATGGTCCGGATCACCCTCGTCCGCGGCGACATCACCGCCGAGCACGCCGACGCGCTCGTCAACGCCGCGAACTCCTCGCTGCTCGGCGGCGGAGGCGTGGACGGCGCCATCCACCGGCGCGGCGGCCCGGAGATCCTGGAGGCATGCCGGGCCCTGCGCGCCTCCCACTACGGCAAGGGCCTGCCCACGGGCCGGGCGGTGGCCACCACGGCGGGCCGGCTCCCGGCCCGGTGGGTGATCCACACGGTCGGCCCGGTCTGGTCCGCCGGCGAGGACCGCTCCGAGCTCCTGGCCTCCTGCTACCGCGAATCCCTGCGCGTCGCCGACGAGCTGGGCGCCCGTACGGTGGCCTTCCCGGCGATCTCCACCGGCATCTACGGCTGGCCGATGGACGACGGGGCGCGGATCGCCGTCGAAACGGTCCGCGCCTGCGACACCGGGGTCGAGGAGGTCCGCTTCGTCCTCTTCGACGAGAAGGCGTACGCGGCCTTCGAGGCGGCCGTGGCCTGAGCGGTGGCCCGAACCGCGCAGGGGCGTGAACCGCGCAGGGCGTGAACCGCGCAGGGGCCGGGCCCGTCGGATGACGGGCGCGGCCCCTGCGGGTCGGCGGCCGGCGGTCGCTCAGACGCGGTCGGCTGCGATCAGGACGTACTGGAAGGACCCGTCCTTGTAGGAGTTGATGAACGCCTCCTCGATCCCGGTGACCAGGGAGGACGTGGCCCGCAGCTCCCAGTAGGGCAGGGTCGCGGGAGTCAGGTCGATGACGGCCTGCGGTACGAGGCGGTTGTCGGCCATGGCGCGCAGGTACTCCCGGCGGGAGTGGATGTTGCACTCGAAGTGCGCGTTGATCTGGGAGACCCACTTCGAGGGCTGGCCGTAACGCGGGTTCCAGCAGCCGGTGATGGTCACGTACCGGCCGCCGACCGCGAGGACCCGGGAGTGCTCGGCGAAGAGGTCGTGCAGGTCCACGTACATGCTCGACTCGTTGTTCCACGAGGCCGCGGCCTGGCCGGTCTCGAAGGGCGTGCCGAGCATGTTGCAGACGCGGGCGTGGACGTGGTCCTCGATGCCGAGTTCGCGGGCGCGCTGGTTGGCGAAGTCGGCCTGCTTGGCCGAGAGGGTGACGCCCTCGACCTTGCATCCGAAGCGCTGGTGGGCCATGACCATCGAGCCGCCGCGGCCGCAGCCGGCGTCGACGAGCGTGTCGTCGCGTCCGATGGGGCCCAGGTGGTCGAGGAGGAGCTGGGCCTGCGCCGACTCCAGGCGGTGGAGCTCGGCGATCAGCTTCTTCTCGTAGCTGCTGTCGCCGGGGTCGCCCAGGGCGGCGTGGTCGATGTCGCCGATGCCGTAGTGGTGGTGGTAAAGGCCGTCGACGTCGCCGAGGCGCAGGTTCACGGGCCTTGCCTCGTGGTCCCAGTAGCGGGCGATGTCGCCCTGGTAGGGCGTCGCCGGGCCGGGGATGAACAAGGAGGTGTCGGCCGGGGTGGCGGTGGCGGTGGTGAGATCGGTGCTAGTCACGGACAAGTCCCATCGTTACCAGAAATCGGGCAGGCTGTAGCGGTAGGTATTGGTCTGGTGCCAGTAGTGGTTGCCGTCGACCCACACGGCCACTCCCCGCAGGAAGCGCAGGACGCTCGGTACCGGGCAGGCCGCGGCCAGTTGTGCGGCCTCGGCCTCGAAGGCGTGCATGAGGTCGTTGTGGACCTCGATCGCCTTGAGGTAGGCGTCCTTGTCGGAGAGGCCCTCGCGCTCGGCGATCACCACGGGCAGGTTCAAGTGCTTGCCGGAGGCGTCGAGTTCCTTGGTGTACGAGTACAGGTCGTTGGCGATGGTCGTGGCGTTCCCCGCCAGCGCGATGACCCGCTGCATGGCCGGCTGCGCGTGCAGGTCCGCCGGGAGTTCGTAGCCGCCGACGGTGTCGGTGATGGTGGGGCAGGGCCGGAAGTTGTTGAACTGGCGCATCGCCAGGTACTCGGACACCTCCGGGACGTACTCCGTCTGGGCCCAGGCGGCTTCGGCGAGGTATCCCATGTGCAGCCGGGCCATGTCGTGCCGGTACCGGTCGGCCTGGGAGGGGGTGGCCGCCCGGACGAAGTACTCCATGGCCGAGCGGTAGGACCGTCGCGGCGCGTCCGAGAGGAGCGACTCCGCCCACGCGGGCGCGTACTCCGGGGTCGTGTGGACCGGGTCGAGGGCCGTGTGCGCCAGCAGAAGCCTTCCGCCAAGACCGACGGGCGAGCCGCCGTGGTCCTCGCAGTAGACGTCGTCCACCACGTTCTCGGCGACCATCAGCCGGGTGGCGATCATCAGGTGGTCCACGGTCGGGGCGTCCGGATGGCAGGCGACCATGTAGCGGCCCACGGAGAAGCCGTCGAACTGGTCCTCCCACTCCGGGGGGTACGCCTGGACCTCGTCCACCGCCCATCGCTTGATCCGGCGGCTGACCTCCTCCACCCGCACCGGGTCCGGCTCCGGCACCGGGTGGTGGTAGAGGCCCGGGATGGGCCGGCCCGCCGCCGGTCCCCCCGCCGAAACCGCGGGCGGCGGCGGCGCCTCGGGCCGGGCGAAATGGAGCGTGGTCGTGCCCAGGCCGCTGGGCCCGCGCAGGATCCGCTCCAGGGCGGGGCTCGCCCGCCTCACCTCGGCGGCGCCCTCCACGGGTGCGGGCACGTCTCCCGCGGCGGGGGCGGTACCGAAGGGCAGGACGGGCGCGGTCGGCAGGGCGCGCCGGACGACGGCGGCGTCACCGGCGGCGGGGGCCGCGTCCGGGACGGGGGCCGCGTCCGGGGCGGGGGCCTGGGCGCCGGCGAGGACATGGGCCCCGAAACGGGCGGCAGCGGCAGGCAGGCTCGATTGCACAGGGGAAAGCCCGGGATCGGGCATCCGTGGCTCCTTGGTGAGATGGGTGGGCTGTCCCGAACCCCGGGCATGCTCGGTCGGCCCGGGTCAGCTCCGAGCCGTCGTGGCCGTCGGGCAGGTCCCCTCGGGCCTGATCGGGAGGAGGGGCCTAGTCGTTCCTGCGGGCGATCTGCACGTTCTCCAGCACGCCGAGCGCGTCGGGCACCAGGATCGCGGCGGAGTAGTAGGTGGTGACCAGGTAGGAGATGATCGACCTCTCGTCGATGCCCATGAAGCGCACCGACAGCCCCGGCTCGTACTCCTCCGGCAGGCCGGTCTGGCGCAGGCCGATGACGCCCTGGTTGTCCTCGCCGGTGCGCATGGCCAGGATCGAGCTGGTGTTCTCCTTGCTGATGGGGATCTTGTTGCAGGGCAGGATCGGGACCCCGCGCCAGGCCGGCACCTGCTGGCCGCCGACGTCGACGTGGTCCGGGTAGAGCCCGCGGGCGTTGAACTCGCGCCCGATCGCCGCGATCGTCCTGGGGTGGGCGAGCATCAGCTTGGTGCCGCGGCGGCGGCAGAGCAGCTCGTCGAGGTCGTCCGGGGTGGGCGGGCCGGAGTGGGTCTGGATCCGCTGCTTGAAGGCGGCGTTGTGGAGCAGGCCGAACTCCCGGTTGTTGACCAGCTCGTGCTCCTGGCGCTCCCGCAGCGCCTCGATGGTGAGCCTGAGCTGCTCCTCGGTCTGGTTCATCGGCCCGTTGTAAAGGTCGGCGACCCTCGTGTGGATCCGCAGCACGGTCTGCGCGATCGAGAGCTCGTACTCGCGGGGCTTCAGCTCGTAGTCGACGAAGGTGCCGGGCAGCTCCGCTTCGCCGGTGTGGCCGGCCGACATCGCGATCTCGGCCTCGCCGTGGCGGTTCTGCCGCTGCTGCGGGAGGGCCCTGAACTGCCGGATGTGGTCCTGGAGCTGCGGCGCCCCGGACAGCACGGCGGCGAAGTCGGCACGGGACAGGGTGAGCAGGGTGCCGCCGGTCTCGGCGGTGGCGGTGTAGTCCCAGTTGCCGCCGCCGTCCAGCAGGGCGTGCTCGCCGAACCGGTCGCCGTCGGCGAGGACCGCGACGGCGACCTCGTCGCCGTACTTGCCGACGGAGGTCTGCCTGATCCGGCCGTGGGCGATCAGGTGGATCTGCTCGGCGGGGGTGCCGCGCTCGACCAGCACCTCGCCGGCCCGGAAGTCGCGCTGGACGCACCGGCCGGCGACCGCAGTCAGCACCTCCAGGTCGTCGAAGCCGCGCAGCAGGGCGAGTTCGCCGAGTTCGCGGGGGATCACCTGGACGTTGGCGCCGTCCTGGACGAACTCGATGCGCCCGTCGCCGACGGTGTAGCTCAGCCGGCGGTTCACCCGGTAGGCGCCGCCCTTGGTCTCCACCCAGGGGAGCATCCGCAGCAGCCAGCGGGAGGTGATCTCCTGCATCTGCGGGGCGGACTTGGTCGTGGTGGCAAGGTTGCGGGCGGCCGCCGTGCCCAGGCTGGACTGCCGCGGGGGCTCCAGCTGGGCTTCCGGGCTGGTGTCAACGGTCATCGGGCGAGGTCTCCTTCGCAAGGGCGGCGAGCGGCATACGGGTGCGTCACCGGTGAAAGAGGAAAAAGGGGGTGAATGTCTGGGAATCCGTCCAGATCACGGGGAACAGTATTAGCCGGTACAGCCACTCGACCCTGGAGCCGTTCGTTTTACCTCGATGCAGTGATCTTGTCCGGCGTGGCGTTTATCGGGGCGGCCGACGATATTCGGCCCCGGTCGCGAGCGCGCCCGGACACGGCGGCGCCACCGGCCCGGTCCGGGACGGCGTCCCGGCCGGCTGAGGCTCCCGTTCCGCTTGGGCGGGAAGGCGCACGAGGCGCACGAGGTGTTCCGGGAGGCCGCTAGGCTTTTGGGATGACCCTTCCGGACGCGTCCACCGAGATCCCCGATGCCCTCCAGGTGCTCCACCGCGTCTTCGGGTACGACTCCTTCCGCGGCGAGCAGCAGCAGGTCATCGACCATGTCGTGGCGGGCGGCGACGCGCTGGTGCTGATGCCGACCGGTGGCGGCAAATCGCTCTGCTACCAGATCCCGGCCCTGGTCAGAGAGGGCACGGGCGTGGTGATCTCGCCGCTGATCGCCCTCATGCAGGACCAGGTGGACGCGCTCACCGCGCTCGGGGTGCGGGCCGGGTTCCTGAACTCCACGCAGGACCCGGACGAGCGGCGCGCCGTCGAGCACGCCTTCCTCGACGGCCGGCTGGACCTGCTCTACCTGGCGCCCGAGCGGCTGCGCACCGAGGGGACGCAGCGGCTGCTCGACCGCGGCACGGTGTCGCTCTTCGCGATCGACGAGGCGCACTGCGTGGCGCAGTGGGGCCACGACTTCCGCCCGGACTACCTCGCGCTGTCCATGCTGCACGAGCGCTGGCCGAAGGTGCCGCGGATCGCGCTGACCGCGACGGCCACCGAGGCCACGCACGGCGAGATCGCGGCACGGCTGGGCCTGGAGGACGCCCGGCACTTCGTCGCCAGCTTCGACCGGCCGAACATCCAGTACCGGATCGTCCCCAAGAACAACCCGCTCAAGCAGCTGCTGGAACTGATCCGGACCGAGCACGACGGGGACGCCGGAGTCGTCTACTGCCTCTCGCGCGCGTCGGTGGAGAAGACGGCCGCCTTCCTGGCGGAGCAGGGCATCGACGCGGTGGCCTACCACGCGGGAATGGACGCCCGCACGCGCGCCGCGAACCAGGCACGCTTCCTGCGCGAGGACGGGGTCGTGGTGGTGGCCACGATCGCGTTCGGCATGGGCATCGACAAGCCGGACGTACGGTTCGTGGCCCATCTGGACCTGCCGAAGTCCGTCGAGGGCTACTACCAGGAGACCGGCCGGGCCGGCCGCGACGGCGAACCGGCCACGGCCTGGCTGGCGTACGGGCTGCAGGACGTCGTCCAGCAGCGCAAGATGATCGAGGGCTCCGAGGGCGACGAGACGCACCGGCGCTCGCTCGCCATGCACCTGGACGCCATGCTCGCCCTGTGCGAGACGGTCGGCTGCCGCCGGGTGCGGCTGCTGGCGTACTTCGGCCAGCCGGGCGAGCCCTGCGGCAACTGCGACACCTGCCTGACACCCGCCGAATCCTGGGACGGCACGGTCGCGGCACAGAAGCTGCTGTCCACCGTGTGGCGGCTGGCCCGGGAGCGGCGGCAGAAGTTCGGCGCCGGCCAGATCATCGACATCCTGCAGGGAAAGAAGACGGCCAAGGTCATCCAGTTCGACCACGACGCGCTGTCGGTGTTCGGCGTCGGCGCGGACCTGAGCACCGCGGAGTGGCGGAGTGTCGTCCGGCAGCTCCTCGCGCTGGGTCTGCTGGCGGTCGAGGGCGAGTACGGCACGCTGGTGCTGACGGACGCCAGCGGCGAGGTGCTCGGCGGCCGCCGGACCCTCTCGATGCGCAAGGAGAAGGTGCCGGCCGCCGCGCCGGCCCGCAAGGAGTCCGGCTCGCGCTCCGGGAAGGGCCCGCGGGTACCGGTCGACCTGCCCGAGGCGGCCCTGCCGGTCTTCGAGGCGCTGCGCGCCTGGCGGGCCGCGACCGCGCGCGAGCAGGGCGTGCCGGCGTACGTCGTCTTCCACGACGCAACGCTGCGCGAGATCGCGACGCGACTGCCCGCCACCGTCGAGGAGTTGGGCACCGTCAACGGCGTCGGCGAGGCCAAGCTCGCCAAGTACGCCGAGGGCATCCTGGAGGCGCTGTCCGAGGCCGGCGCGCCCGGATCCCCGGCGCCCGCAGCCGCTCCCTCCGAGGCAGCACCCCTGCCCCGGCAGGCGGCCCCGTACGAGGACGAACCGCCCTTCGACCCGGACGACACGGACCCGCCCTGGGACGACTGGGAGTAGCCCGCACACGGCGGGTGCCCACCGGTCCCGGCCGGCCCGTCCCCTCGCGTTCCGGCCCGAATCCCCGCGCCCGTACGGGACTTCGGTCACCCGGCCCCCGCCCCCGGCGGGCCCCGCCGCCCGGGTGCGACCCGCCTGGTCCGGGCCCAAGCTGGAGGCATGAGCGACGACCGGCCGGCCCCGCGCAGCACGGAACTGCGCCTGGCCCTCGCGATGCGCGGTGGCCTCGGCCTCGCCGTCTGGACGGGCGGAGCCTGCTGCGAGACCGCGGCGTTGCGGGCGGCGGCCGGACAGGCACCCGGTCCGGACACAGGTCTCTACGCAGCACTGCTCAAAGCCTGCGGATACGAGGACGTCGACATCGACGTCCTCGTCGGCACCAGCGCCGGCGGCCTCAACGGGGTGCTGCTGGCCTGCCACCTCGTGTACGGAATGCCCTTCGGCCGGGGCGTGCGCGACCTCTGGCTGCGCCTGGGCGACCTCGAAGGCCTGCTGCGCCGCCCGACGCCCTTCCACGCACCGGCTTCGCTGATGCGCGGGGACGAGGTCCTCTACAAGGAGCTGCGCAGCGCGCTCGGCACCCTCGTGGACCAGGCCCCACCCGGCCGGCGGCCGCCCGCCTCGCTGCGGCTGATCCTCACCGCGACCCGGCTGCGGCCCCGCCCGGACCGGGTGCGCCCCACCCTCGGCAGGCCGCTGCCGGCGGGGCGGTCCAACGCCACGTTCCGCTTCCGGCACCGCGGCGCCCTGACCGACTTCCCGCACGAGTCGACGGGTACCGCCCGGGAGACCGCCCTGGACCGGCTGGCCTACGCGGCACGCACCTCCTCCTCGCTTCCGGGAGCCTTCGAACCGGGCCGGGTCTACGTCGGCAACCGCTCCCGGCCCGTCCGGGACCCGCTGCCGGTGGACATGCGCGGAGTCAGCAGCGAGACCGGCTACCCGGACGAGGACCCGGACGGCTGCGCCGAGCTCATGGACGGCGGCGTCCTGGACCACCTCCCCGTCGCCTGGGCGCTGCGGGCCATCGCGGGGGCCCCGGTGCTCCGCAAGGCCGACCGCAGGCTGCTCTTCCTGCAGCCCGTACCACCCTTCCCGCCGGCTCCCGGACCGGCCGGCGGCCGTCGGGCCGCCCGGCTGGTGCACAGCGCGGCGAGGACCCTGGCCGCGAAGGCCGGCGCGGAGTCCCTGCGCGACGACGCGCTCGAACTCCGGGCCGCCGAAGCAGCTGCCCGGCAGTGGCCGGCCGTCACCGGAGTGCTGCCGCCGAGCCTCGCCGGCCTGTACGACGCGGGGTGGGCCCGGCTGGGGACGTACCGCCACACGGTCGGCGGGGCGGAGGCCCTCCGGCTGATGCGGCTGCTCGCGGACCCGGCGGAGGTGACAGGCCCGGACGTGCTGCCGCTGCCCTCCGGACCGGGGCCGCTGGACGCGCTGGAAGAGAGCGCGGGCGAGGGCTCGGCGACCCTCTTCGCCCGGCTGCGCGCGGCGGGCGGAGAGCTGGCCGTCGGGCCCGACACCCTGCCGGCCCCCGGGTACTCACCGCTGGCGCCGGCCCGCACCGTGCGGCTGCTCATGGACTGGGTGCAGGCGTACGAATCGGGCGGCGCGCCGGTGGACACGGAGCTGGTGAAGGAGCTCCGCGAGCGGCTGTACGCCTGCCGCTTCGCCGTCGCCACGTTGATCGCGGCCCGGGACCGGCTGCTGCTGGCCACCTACCGGACCTCGCTGCTCCGCGGCCTCGTCCCCGCCGACGTCACCGCCCCGTACACCGCGGCGAGGCGATGGCTGGAGGCTTTCGACCCGCCCCCGTCCGGCGCGGCGCCCGCCCGGTGGGAAGCCTGGGCGGTGAGCCTGGCGCAGGCCGTCACCGGCGGCCCCGCCCCCGCGGCTCCCGCACGCCCCGCGGGCGCGTCCGCCGACTGCTTCCACGAGCTGTGGGAGCGCCTCGCGGAGCTGGCCGAGGACATCGGCGCCCGGCTGCCCCCCGGCACCGCGGGCTTCGAGGCCCTCCACGAGGCCGCCGCCGGCACCGGTCCGCCGATGGCCGACGCCCTGGCGTTCGCCGAGGTACTGCTCGGACCGCTGCGTCCGGATCCGCTGGCCGAGGCCGCCGACATCGGCCTCCACACCGTCTCGGCGGCCGACACCAGCTGGGCCACCCGCGCGGTGCTGCGGGGCGCTTCCCCCGACTCCCCGCAGGAGCTGGTCAGGGCGAAGCTCAGCGGCAGCCGGCTCAACGACTGCGCGTCATTCCTGAGCGCCCGCTGGCGCGCGAGCGACTGGACCTGGGGCCGGCTCGACGGCGCCGCGTCCCTGGTCTCCGTCGTCGCCTCCGACGAGCGGCTCGCCGCCGCGTTCGGTGAGGACAGCGACCTCGTGACCCTCGGAGAGGACATCGCCGCCGCACTGGCGCCCGGCCCCCGCTTCACCGAACTCTGGGCGGCCGACGTCAACGGGAATCCGGGCGCGGCCCGCTGGGACCGGGTCCGGGGCGTGCTCACCGCCGTCCGCCAGCACGAGATCCTCGGCGAGGAACTGCCTTTCATCGCCGCCCTGCACGCCCGGGGCTTCCGCGGCGGGAACAGGCCGCCCGACCCGCTGCCCGACCCGCCGCCCCTGAGGACGCCCGCCGCCTTCGACGCGGCGATGGACTCCTTCCGGGCCATCGGCGCCGAGGACGTCGGGCTGCTGCTGCGCGCGCGGGACCCGCGCCGGGCGGTCCTGCGCGCCGGACTGCTGGCCTGGTCGGCGCTCCAGCCCACCGGCAGGGCCCGGGCCCGCGTGTTGCAAGGGCTGCTCGGGGTGCTGAAGCCGCTGGTCTGCCTACCGGCCCTGAGCGGTGTGGTGGCCCCCGTGGCGGCCCTGGCCGCGGCGGTGCTGATGTGGACCGGCGTCGCCTTCAGCACCGGGCAGTGGTCCTCGCTCCCCGCCCACGTCCCGCTCTCCCTCTACGCGATGACCGCCCTCGCGGCGGCCCCGCACCGGTGGGGCGCCCCCGCCCGGCCGCGCAGCCTCGCGTACGTGCTCCTGGCCGGACCGCCGGTCGCCCTGTGGCGGCTGCGCGGCCTGACCACCCCCGGGCTCGCCCCCTGGGCCTGCACCCTGGTCGTCGGCGCCGCGTTCGCCCTCGCCGCCGCGGCCGTGCTGTACACGGCCACCGACCGCCGGCTGCTGCTCCCCGCCGCCGCGCTCGCCGCGGGCGTGATCGCGGCGCTGGTCCAGGCCGGCCGGTGCGGGCTCGGCGGATGGTGGGCCGCCCTCATCCTCTACGCCGTCCTGTCCTGGGTCACCTTCGTCCTCCCCTGGCTGTACACGCGTCCGAAGCCCCGGTAGCGGGAGCCGGGCGGCCGCGCCGACGCAGCGCCCCGTCCCGGCGGCTCGGCTAGGGTGATTCGGTAGGAATCAGGCCCCCCGGGGTGAGGTCGGTGCGGTGGACACTTACCAGTCGACGAGCGAGGTCCCGGAACAGCCGGCCGCGGCTGTCGGATACGCCGGCGTCCTGCGCGAGCTGCTGCCCATCGCCCTGTGGCGGGAGGACGCCGACGGCCGCATCGTGGAATGGTCGCTGGCCGCCCAGGACCTGCTGGGCCACCGCCCCGAGGACATCCTCGGCCGGCCCGGGACGGCCGTGCTGGTCCCCGAGGCCAACCGGGAACTCGCCGACGATCTGACCCGGCGCGTCCAGTCGGGGGAGACGGTGGTCGGGACGCTGCCCGTACGCCACCGCGACGGCCACCGCGTCACCATGGAGATGTGGATCGTCCCCGCCGTCGATCCGCAGGGGCGCACGGGCGCCATGCTGATCGCCGTGGAGACCTCCGAGGTCCTGCGCATGCGGGACTCCCTCGCCGCGCTCCAGAGCCTGTTCACCCAGTCGCCCATCGGCCTCGCCACCCTCGGCCCCGATCTGCGCTTCCTGCGGGTCAACGACGCGCTCGCCCGGATGAACGGCGTCTCGGCCGCAGCCCACCTGGGCAAACGCCTCACCGAGGTGGTGCCCGGCGTCAACGCCGTCGCACTGGAGGCCACGATGCAGCAGGTGCTGGACCGGGGCACCGCCGTCGTCGACGTCCGCCGCACCGGCCGCACCCCCGCCGATCCCCTGCACGACCGCACCTGGTCCTGCTCGTACGCCCCGCTGCTCGACGGCTCCGGCCGCCGGCTCGGCCTGATCGCCTCCCTCATCGACATCACCGAGGGCCAGCACGCACAGAGCGAGGCCGAACGGGCCCGGGCGCGGTTCGCCGTCCTCGCCGAGGCGGGCACGCGGATCGGCACCACCCTGGACCTGACCCGGACCGCCGAGGAGATCATCGACGTCCTCGTGCCGCAGCTCGCGGACTCGGCCGACGTACAGCTGCTGGAGGCCGTCCTCGAACCGGACGACGCCGCGTCCTCGCACCAGGGCGTGCTACGCCGGATGGCCGTCCGCTTTCCCGACCCGACCGCCCCCACCTCGCGCCTCGCCCCCGGGCAGACCCTCAGGATCCCCTCCGGGACGGTGTACGAGCGCGTGATCGCCGAGGGCCGGCCCATGAACCTGTACGTGTCCGACATCCCGGCGCTGATCACCGACCCGCGCGCCGAGCCGCTGCGCGCCTACCTGGCCACCCTCGGCTCGGCCCGTCTGATCCCGCTGGTCGCCCGCGGCACCGTACTCGGCGCGGTCACCGTGACCCGGCTGCGCGCACGCGAGCCGTTCGACGCCCCGGACTGCGTCCTCCTCGACGAGGTCGTCGCCCGCGGTGCGCTCAACATCGACAACGCCCGCATGTACACCAACCAGCGGCGCGCCGCCCTGACCCTCCAGCGCAGCCTCAGCAACAGCGCCCTGCCCGAGGTCACCGGCCTCGAACTCACCGGACGCTACCTGCCCGCCAGCGACCACGACGTCGGCGGGGACTGGTTCGACGTGATCCAGCTGCCGGGCGGGCGCACCGGCCTGGTCATCGGCGACGTCATGGGCCACGGCATCCACGCCGCGGCCGTCATGGGACAGCTGCGCACGGCCGTACGGACCCTCGCCCGCCACGACGTTCCTCCCACCCAGCTGCTGCGCTCGCTCGACGCCGCGGTCGCCGACCTCGGCGAGGACGAGATGGCGACCTGCGTCTACGCGGTCCACGATCCGGCAACCGGCGGCTGCGTCGTCGCCCGCGCCGGCCACCCGCCGCCGGCCGTCGTGACGGCCGCCGGGGAGGTCAGCTTCCTGGACGGTCCGCCCGGCACCCCGCTCGGCACGGGCGGGCGCGACTTCCGCACCGAGGAGGTGGCCCTGCCCCCCGGCAGCCTGCTCGTCCTCTACACCGACGGCCTCATCGAGGCCCGGGACCGGGACCTCGACCAGGGCCTGGCGCTGCTCGCCGTGGCGCTGCAGGAGCCGGGGCAGCAGCTGGACCTGCTGTGCGACGGGATCCTGTCGCGGCTGCTCCGGGGCGCCCCCCAGGACGACGTGGCCGTGCTGCTGGCCCGTACGGCGGCGCGGCCCTGAGGGCCTGCTCGCGGACCGGGCCGCCTCACCAGGCCATGTCCTCCAGGCTCTCCAGGTCCACCACCGGCTCGGCGGGCTCCTTGCCGCCGGTCAGCGGCAGCTCGGCCCAGATGACCTTGCCCCGCTCGGTGTAGCGGGTGCCCCAGCGGTCGGCGTACTGGGCCACCAGGAACAGCCCGCGGCCGCCCTCGTCGGTGGTGGCCGCGTAGCGCAGGTGCGGGGAGGTGCTGCTGCTGTCGGAGACCTCACAGATCAGGGTGCGGTCGCGCAGCATCCGGACCCGGATGGGGGCGCTCCCGTACCGGATGGCGTTCGTGACGAGCTCGCTGAGGATGAGCTCCGTGGTGAAGGCGATGTCCTCCAGCCCCCACGCGGTGAGCTGCGCGGAGCTCGCGCCCCGTACGCGCGAGACGGCGGCCGGGTTCGCGGGCACCTCCCACTCGGCGATCCGATCGGGCTCCAGCCGCCGCGTGTCCGCGATCAGCAGGGCGATGTCGTCGCTCGGGGAGGGGAACAGCAGTGCCGCCAAGACGTCCGAGCAGGCCTGGTCCGGGCTGCGGTCGGTCCGTGCGAGCGTCTGGGCGAGCAGCCCGAGGCCGGTGTCGAAGTCCCGGTCGCGGTCCTCCAGCAGGCCGTCCGTGAACAACACCAGCCGGCTCGCCTCGGGCAGCCGCAGCTCGGTGGTCTCGAAGGGCATGCCGCCCACGCCGAGGGGGAGCCCCGCGGGCAGCTCCGGGAACTCCACCCGTCCGTCGGGCCAGACCAGCGCGGGGCCCGGGTGGCCGGCGCTGGCCATCGTGCACCGCCCGGACACCGGGTCGTAGACGGCGTACAGGCAGGTGGCGCCGGTGATGCCGGCCGGCGCCTTCCCCCCGTCCTCGGCGGCCGGGGAGAGCGCGGCGTCGTTCTGGTCGATCCGGCTGATCAGCTCGTCCAGATGGCCCAGCAGCTCGTCGGGCGGCATGTCCAGCGTCGAGAAGTTGTGCACGGCGGTCCGCAGCCGGCCCATGGTCGCCGCCGCGTGCACCCCGTGGCCGACGACGTCGCCGACGATCAGCGCCACCCGGGCCCCGGCCAGCGGGATCACGTCGAACCAGTCCCCGCCCACCCCCGCCTTGGCGGGCAGGTACCGGAAGGCCACGTCCACGGCGCTCTGGTCGGGCAGCACCCGCGGCAGCAGGCTGCGCTGGAGGGTCACCGCCGTCGCGTGCTCACGGGTGAAGCGGCGGGCGTTGTCGATGCAGACGGCCGCCCGCGCCCCGAGCTCCTCCGCGAACGACAGGTCCTCCTCGTCGAAGGCGTCCGGGGTGTCCGCCGCCCGCCAGAAGTTGGCCATGCCCAGGACCACCCCGCGCGCCTGGAGGGGCACGGAGATCAAGGAGTGCAGCCCGTAGTCCAGGGCCTGGCGGGTACCGGCCTCGTCCTGGGCCCGCCAGCCCATCGCGGCGTGCAGATCGGGCGCGAGCACCGCATGGCCGGCGTCCAGGGCCGCCGCCATCGGGGCGGTCGGCACGACGAAGCGGATGGTGTCGCCGACGGGTTGCAGCGGCTGGTCCGTGCGGACCCCGCTCATCGCGGCCCGGCGCATCTCGGTGTACGCCCCTCCGGCGGCCGAGGGCTCCTCGCCGTGCAGCACCGGCTCCAGCAGCTCCACCGTGACGAAGTCCGCGAAGCGGGGGACGGCGACCTCCGAGAGCTCCTCCGCGGTCCGCACCACGTCCAGGGTGGTCCCGATGCGCACCCCGGCGTCGTAGAGCATCTGGAGGCGCTCCCGGGCCACCTCGGCGCGGCCGGAGAGCGAGGCCAGCTCGGTGGTGTCCCGCAGGGTCATGACACTGCCGGAGGGATGGCCCCCGTACGGCTTGGTGGGGCGTACGTTGACCGCGAGGAGCCGGTCGCCCGCCAGGTGCACCTCGTCCGTCGCGACCCGCCCCGACACCAGCAGGTCGGTGGTGCGCGGGTCGAGCCCCAGCTCGGTGACGGGCCGCTGCTCGGCGTCGGCGGGGAGGTTCAGCAGCCGCCGGGCCTCGTCGTTGGCGAGCAGCAGCCGGTGGTCGGCGCTGAGGATGAGCACGCCCTCGCGGACGGCGTGCAGGACCGCTTCGTGGTGCTCGTTCATCCGGGCCATCTCCGCCTCGCCCAGGCCCCGCGTCTGTCGCCGCAGCCGCCGGCTGACCAGCGCCGCGCCGCCCGTCCCGAGCAGCAGGGCGCCCGCGGCGGCGCCGAGGAGCAGCGGCAGCTGGCTCTCCACCACGTCGGAGACGTTCGCCACCTCGATCCCGGTCCCGATCAGGCCGACCACGGTCCCGTTCGCATCCCGGACGGGGACCACCGCGCGGACCGCGTCGCTCGGCGCGCCCTTGAACACCTCGGTGAAGGGGTGTCCGGCGGCGGCCCGTGACAGGTCGCCGGTGGCGCGCTCGCCGATCAGATCGGGCCGGGAATCGGTGAAGCGGACCCCGTCGCGGCTCATCACGGCGATGAAGTCGACGCCCGAGGCGCGGCGTGCCGCATCGGCCAGGGGCTGCAGCACGGCGGTCGGATCGGGGGACGCCAGCGCCGCCGGAAGGCCGGGGGCGTGGGCGAAGGCCTCCGCGGCCGCGAGCGAGCGGTGGCGGGCGTCCTGCTCGCTGTGGGACCGCTCCTGGAGGACGAGGGCCAAGGCTGCCGCGGCGATCAGCAGCAGCACGATCACGGCCTGGAGTGCGAAGACCTGACCGGCGACGCTGTGCGTACCCGGGGACAGGCGCGACAGCAGGCCCGGGTCCCGCCCGGTCGGCTGCCGGGGCGGCGATCCCCTGGGTCGACCCAAACGTCCGGTCATGAGCCATTTCTAACACTGTCAACGGGATTTGGGCGCTGCCTGTGCGGTGATTGCCGCCGCACGGTACGCGCGCGGACCGAGGCCGACGTGCGCGGTGAAGTGCTGGCGGAAGGTGACCTCGCTGGCGAAGCCCGCGCGCCGGGCCACTTCCGGGACCGGGTGGTCGGTGACCTCCAGCAGCCTGCGGGCCTCGTCCAGGCGGTGGGTGAGCAGCCACCGGTGGGGCGTGGTGCCGGTGGCGGCGGTGAAGTGGCGGGCGAAGGAGCGCGGGGACATGCCGGCCCATCCGGCCAGCGTGGCGACCGACAGCGGCTCGTGCAGATGGCGCAGGGCCCGCTCCCGTACGGCGGACAGGGCCTCGGCGGTGCGGTCCGCGGGCGGGACGGGCCGGTCCAGGTACTGGGCGTGCTCGCCGGTGCGGAAGGGGCCCGTCACCATGGAGCGGGCGATGGCCGCCGCGGCCTCCGCGCCGTGCGCCGCCCGCACCAGGTGCAGGCAGAGGTCGATCCCGGAGGCCACCCCGGCGGAGGTCCACAGGCCGCCGTCCTCCACGAACAGCGGGGCGTCCTCGACCAGGACCGCGGGGTGGCGGGCGGCGAGCTGCGGGGCCAGTGACCAGTGGGTCACCGCCCGGCGGCCCGCCAGCAGCCCCGCCTCGGCCAGGATGAACGCCCCGGCGCAGAGCGCGGCGACCGGCACGCCCCGGGCGTGCGCCTCCCGCAGGGCCGCGAGGACCGGCTCGGGCGTCGGGTCGGCGGGGTCGGCCAGGGCCGGTACGACGACCAGGTCGGCCGTGCCGAGCCAGTCGAGCCCCCGGTCGGGGGCCAGGGTCAGCCCGCCGGGCAGCGGGATGGGGGCGGTGCCGACGGCGCACCGGCGCAGCTCGAAGCGCGGGACGCCGAGGCGGCTGCGATCGGGGCCCCAGACCTCGGTGATGACGGCGAGGTCGAAGCTGCGGATGCCGGGCTGGACGACGACGGCGACGCGGTGCATACGACCATCCTGCCAGCCTGGCAGGATCCCATCGTTTCGGGTCCCGGCCGGCGCTGTCGGTCCCGCCGCGGGCCGACCAGCATGGAGGCATGACGAAGAACGCGCCCGAGAACACGCAAGAGAACGCGAACGAGAACGTGCACGAGAACGCGCACCACACCGAGAACGCGCACGAGAACGAGGACAAGACCCGGATGGAGATCGCTCCGGAGAGCGCCCTGCTGGTCATCGACGTGCAGAAGGGCTTCGACGACGCCTCCTTCTGGGGCCCCCGCAACAACCCGGCCGCCGAGGCCAACATCGCCGCCCTGATGGACGCCTGGCAGCAGTCCGGCCGTCCGGTGGTGCTCGTCCGGCACACCTCCCGCGTCCCCGGCTCCGTCCTCGGCGCGGGGGAGCCCGGACACGCCTTCAAGGACTTCGTGGCCCAGCGGCAGGGCGGGGAGGCCCTGCTGGTCACGAAGACCGTCAACTCCTCCTTCTACGGCACCCCCGACCTGGGCGCATGGCTCACCGCCCAGGGCATCGGCCAGCTGGTGGTGACCGGGATCCAGACCAACATGTGCGTCGAGACCACCGCCCGGATGGCCGGCAACCTGGGCTACGACGTGCTGCTCCCGCTCGACGCCACCCACACCTTCGACCTGGAGGGCCCCGACGGGCTGAGCCTGACGGCCGACCAGCTCGCCACCGCCACTGCGGTCAACCTCCAGGGTGGCGGCTTCGCCCGGGTGGTGACGACGGCTCAGCTGCTGGCCGCGTCCGAGGCGGCCCAGCTCACCGCGTAGTGGCGCAGCAGCCATGGCCACGCCGTCGTCCCGCCGCCGGATCTCGTACGCCCCGAAGGGTCCGGGGTCCCCGCCGTCGGCGAGCACCCGCAACCGCAGGGCCCCGGCCCGTCCCCCTCGTCGGGATTACCCGGGCCCCCACCGGTCCTCGGCCCCGGGCGCCCCCCGCGGCCACCGCGCGGGCCCGCTCGGCGTCCAGGGGCACGAGTACGAGTCGCTCGGTCGTCGGCTGGTCCATGGCTCCGGGCATACCAGCTGCCCCCGCCGCTCCGCAGGCGAACGGCGAAGGCCCGGCCCCCTCACGGGTGCCGGGCCTCGGCGTCGGAACGCCAGGACGTCGTACGGGTCAGCGGGCGCCGTACGGCTCGGGGAACGTCGTACGACTCAGAGGACGTCGGCGGCGATGTTCGCCGCGACCTGCTCCAGCAGCGGACCCGCGTTCGGGATGGACTTGGCCGGGTCGGGCTCCAGGTCCGTCAGCGGGTAGGCCTTGCGGATGCCGGCGGCCTCCAGGGCCTCCTGGCCCAGCAGCAGACGGCCGCAGACCGCCACGACCGGCTTGCCCGCCTCGCGCGCCGCCGCCGCGACACCGGCCGGAGCCTTGCCGTGCAGCGTCTGCTCGTCCAGCGAGCCCTCACCGGTGATCACCAGCGTCGCCCGCTCCAGCGCCGGGGCGAAGCCCAGCACCTCCAGCATCAGTTCGATACCGGGCCGGAAGCTCGCGCCGAGCAGCAGGGCGCCGTACCCGATGCCGCCCGCGCCGCCCGCGCCCGGGGAGGCCGCGAGCTCGGCGGCCTTCGGACCGATCGACTTCTCCAGCACCTGCGCGTAGTGCGCCAGCGCCGCGTCCAGCGCCGCCACGTCCTCCGGCGCAGCGCCCTTCTGCGGGCCGTAGACCGCCGCGCAGCCCTTCGGGCCGGTCAGCGGGTTGTCCACGTCACCGGCCAGGACGAAGTCGACCTCCGCGAAGCGCGGGTCGACGCCCGACAGGTCGGCCGAGGCCAGATCGGCCAGCGCCCCGCCGCCCGGGCCCACCGGTTCGCCGTTCGCATCCAGGAACACCGCGCCGAGGGCGGCCAGCATGCCCGCACCGCCGTCGGTGGTGGCGCTGCCGCCCACGCCGAACACGATCGAGCGCGCTCCCGCGTCCAGTGCGGCCTTCAGCAGCTCGCCGGAGCCGTACGTGGTCGCCGTCAGCGGGGCGAAGACGCCCGCCGGCAGCAGCTGCAGGCCGGAGGCTTCCGCCATCTCGACCACGGCGGTACCGTCGCGCAGCGCGAAGGCGGCCGTGACCTGCTCGCCGAGCGGTCCGGTGACCCGTACCTCCCGGCGTTCGAAACCGGCCGCAACAGCGGCCGCGACCGTGCCGTCGCCGCCGTCCGCGACCGGGAGGGTCTCGACCTCCACGCCCGGTACGGCCCTGCGAAGACCCGCCGTCACCCGCTCCGCGACCTGAACGGCCGTGAGCGAGCCCTTGAATTTGTCCGCGGCGATGAGCACGCGCGCGGCCTCAGTTACTGCTCCGTCCGTCACCTTGCTAATCCCTTGCTATCGAACAGTGCAGTCGCGCCACCATGAGCCTATCCGGAGGATCCTCCTATGCCCATGGGTGGCCTGGACCACACCCGGCACACCATGCCCCTATAGCAGTACATGTGCGTGCATAGTGTGGCCGCATGCGGGCCGATTCCCGGAAAGGGGCACGCCCGGCCGCACCCGATGCGGGCTCCGGCAGGCCCGCCCGGCCCGGAGCAGTGACCGTACGGCCTCCTGCCGGGGCGGCGAGCGGGCTGGGTAGGGTTGCCCGGTGACCACCACGGATGACTACGCCACCTACATCGCGAGCCTGCCCCGGGTGTTGGCCGGGGCCGCCGTGCTCTACCGGGACGCCGCCGGGCGCGTGCTGCTCGTGGAGCCCAACTACCGCGAGGGGTGGGCGCTGCCCGGCGGGACCATCGAGTCCGACAGCGGGGAGTCTCCGCGGGCCGCGGCCCGGCGGGAGAGCGCCGAGGAGATCGGCCTCGACCTGCCGCTCGGGCGGCTGCTCGCCGTCGACTGGACCCTCGGGGCGGGCCGGCCGCCGCTGGTCGCCTACCTCTTCGACGGCGGCGTGCTCGACGGGGAGCAGCTCGCCTCCATCAGGCTCCAGGAGGAGGAGCTGCTCTCCTGGCGGCTCGTGGAGCCCGCCGAGCTCACCGCCCACCTCCTCGGCTCGCTCGGCCTGCGCACCCTGGAGGCGTACCGGGTCCTGGAGTCGGGCGAGGGGACCGTGGAGCTGGAGAACGGCCGACGGCCGCTCACCCCGTAACACCGGGCTTACTCCGAGCAGGACAGAATCAGCTGATGATCACGATGTACGCCTGGCCCAGCACGGCCGACGGACCCGACGCCCTGCCCATGGTCCACTTCACGACCGACCAGCAGGCCGGCGGTGAGGTCACCCCGGACGGGGCGCCGGTGTGGGTGTTCGACACCGCGATACGCGAGGGCGGCTGGGCCCAGTTCACCGACTTCGAGGGCTGGGCCGTGCCCGCAGCCGGCTGGCAGGCGTTCTACCGGCGCGAGGACGACCTCCTCGCCGTCACCGGCCCGGGCGCCTGTGAGGGCTGGTACCAGGGCAACCTCGGCGCCGACGCCGACTGGGTGGCGGCCGCCGCCGGCCGGCAGAGCGTGGTCCTCCTGGCCGCCCCCGTGCAGCACCCCTCTCTCTACGGTTACGCCGTGGAGGCGGGGGCCGCCTTCGCGCTGCTGGTCCCGCTCGCCGTGATCTGAAGCGGCAGCGTCCCGGCCTCGAAGGCCAGGAGCTGCACCTTGCGCTCGATGCCGCCCCCGTACCCGGTCATGCCGCCCGAGGCGCCGATCACCCGGTGGCACGGCACGATGATCCCGATCGGGTTCTTGCCGTTGGCCAGGCCCACCGCGCGGGAGGCGTTCGGCTTGCCGAGCCGGGCCGCGAGCTCCCCGTACGACCACGTGCTGCCGTAGGGGATCCGTACGAGCTGCGCCCATACGCTGCGCTGGAACTCCGTGCCCTCCAGCCTGACGGGGAGGTCGAACTCGGTGAGCTCCCCGGTGAAGTACGCCGCCAGTTGCCGGGCCACTTCGGGGAAGGGCCCCTCGGACGCGGCGACCCGCTCGCCGAAGGTCTCCTCCGCCGGCCGGTGCCGCTGTCCGCTCATGTAGAGGCCGCTGAGGACGCCTTCGGTGGCGACCAGGGTGAGCGGCCCGTACGGGCTGTCGACGACGGTGTGCTGCTTGCTGTCCATGACGGGGCGTACTCCTCAGACGGGCAGGTGGTTGATGGGGTGGGTGTCGGTGGCCCACAAGTACTGGACGGCGTACGCGCGCCAGGGCCGCCACTCGGCCGCCCGGGCGGTGAGCGCCGCGGGCGTGGACGGCAGCCCGAGCCCGGCGGCGGCCCGGCGGACGCCGAGGTCCGACGGGAGGAAGGCGTCCGGGTCGCCCAGCGCCCGCATCGCGATCACCTCGGTGGTCCACGGGCCGAAGCCGGGCAGGGCGTTCAGCTCCCCGCGGGCCGCCTCCCAGTCGCTGTCGATGCCGAGCGCGAGCGAACCGTCGGCCAGCGCCGCCACGAGGGTGGTGAGGGTGGTGCGCCGGCTGCGGGGCAGGGCCAACGCCTCGGGGTCCAGCCCGGCGAGGGTCTGCGGGGAGGGGAAGACGTGGGTCAGCCCCCCGTCCGGGTCGGGGTCGGCCACCGGTTCGCCGTACGCGGTGACCAGCCGGGCGGCGTGCGTACGGGCCGCGGCGGTGGACACCTGCTGGCCGAGGACCGCCCGTACCGCGAACTCCGCGGCGTCGACGGTACGCGGCACCCGGCGCCCCGGGGCCTTGTCCACGAGCGGTGCCAGCAGGGGGTCGGCGCGCAGCTGGTCGTCCACGGCCTCGGGGTCCGCGTCGAGGTCGAGCATCCAGCGGCAGCGGCTGATGGCGATGGTGAGGTCGCGCAGGTCGGTGAGGGCGAGCTGGCAGCCGATGTGGCCGGGCTGCGGGCTCAGGGCGACGACACCGGTGCCGTGCGGGAGCCTCAGCGTCCGCCGGTACGCCCCGGCCCGCCACTCCTCGACCCCGGGCACGGCGGTCGCGGCGAGGTGGCCGAAGAGGTTGTCGGGGTTGAGCGGGGCCCGGTAGGGCAGCCGCAGGCTGATCGTCCCGGGAATCCGGGGCTTCTGCCGTCCGGCCTTCCCGGCCCTGCTCCGCAGCTCGCTCGGCGCGAGGGCGAACACCTCGCGCACGGTGTCGTTGAAGGTCCGGATGGAGGAGAACCCGGCGGCGAAGGCGATGTCGCCCATGGGGAGCTCGGAGGTCTCGATGAGCAGCCGGGCCGTCTGCGCCCGCTGGGCCCGGGCGAGCGCGAGGGGCCCGGCGCCGAGCTCGGCGTTGAGCTGCCGTTCGACCTGGCGGGCGGAGTACCCGAGCCGAGCCGCGAGCCCCGGCACGCCCTCGCGGTCCACGACACCGTCCTGGATGAGCCGCATGGCGCGTGCCACGGCGTCGGCGCGGGCGTTCCACTCGGGGGAACCGGGGGAGGTGTCGGGCCGGCACCGCTTGCAGGCCCGGAACCCGGCCTGCTGGCAGGCGGCGGCGCTGGGCAGGAAGGTCATGTTCTCGACCTTCGGGGGCACGGCGGGGCAGCTGGGCCGGCAGTAGATCCGGGTGGTCAGGACGGCGGTGAAGAACCATCCGTCGAAACGGGCGTCCTTCGACTGCACTGCCCTGACGCAGCGGTCGGTGTCGGTGTACATGGCTCCAGCATCCTGGCCCCGCCCCGGCGAAGCTGGCGATTTTCCGACACCAAGCCTAAGCCCTGCCCGGTCCCGCCCCCGGCCCAACGTCTCTGTCGCCGGCGCGGCTGAGAGCGGACGACACCCCGCCCCGCGTCCGTCACCGCCCCGCTTCGAAGCCACCGCCTCCGGGCCACGCCCGCCCGCGGCCGTGCCCGCCGCACCGCCTCAGCGGCAGCGCCCCCGGCAGCAAAGGGCCCCCGGTGCCAGTGGCACCGGGGGCCCTTCATGACGAGCAGCGGTCGGCGTCGGCGTTACGGGAGCTGGGCCGCCCGGGCCTCGCGCCGGTTGTGGCGGAACGTGTTCGCGCGGCGGGTCGTCGCGAACAGCGGGATCGTCGCCGCGAGAGCGATCTGCAGCGCGCATCCCGTCTGCAGCAGCAGCTGCCCGCCCGGCGCGTCGAACGCCCACGCCGCCAGCAGCCCCATCGCCCCGACGATCCAGCTGAGCATCGCCACCGCGAGGACACCCCGCGGCTTCGGGTACTCGACCCGGCTCACCATCAGCCACGCCACCCCGATGATCGCCAGCAGCGTCGGCACGAACGGCAGCTCCAGCAGGACGATCGACACGACCGTCAAGGCCCCGAAGGGGCTCGGCATGCCCTGGAACATGCCGTCCTTCATCGTCACGCAGCTGAATCTCGCCAGGCGCAGGACCACCGCCAGCAGCACCACGATCGCCGCCAGCGCCGACATCTTCTGGTGCGCGTCGTCCGCGACCATGCCGTACACCAGCACGAAGTACGCGGGCGCCAGCCCGAAGCTGATCAGGTCGGACAGGTTGTCCAGCTCCGCGCCCATCGGCGAGCTGCGCAGCTTGCGGGCCACGATGCCGTCGAAGAGGTCGAAGACCGCCGCCAGCAGCATCAGTATCACCGCGGTCGCCGCGCTGTGCCGGGCCATGCCGGACTCGCCGCTGCCGGTGAGGTGCGGGATGAGGATTCCGGTGGTGGTGAAGTACACCGCCATGAATCCGCAGGTGGCGTTGCCGAGGGTGAGCGTGTCCGCTATCGACAGCCTCAGTGACAGCGGCATGTCGTCTTCTGCGGACTCTTCCTCCGCGGCCTCCGGGATCCAGCCTGTGGCCGGGGTCTCAGGGTCAGTCACGGTCAATTCGGGTCACCCCCGCGGTGGTGGCCTGCCCGACCTCGACCGCGACCTCGACGCCCTCCGGGAGGTAGATGTCGACGCGGGAGCCGAAGCGGATCAGACCGATGCGTTCACCCTGCTCCACCTTGGTACCGGCCGGCAGGTACGGGACGATGCGACGCGCGACGGCGCCGGCGATCTGCACCATCTCGATGTCGCCGAGCTCGGTGTCGAAGTGCCAGACAACGCGCTCGTTGTTCTCGCTCTCCTTGTTGAACGCCGGGACGAAGCCGCCGGGGATGTGCTCCACGGACGTCACCGTGCCCGCGAGGGGCGCGCGGTTGACGTGGACGTTCAGCGGGCTCATGAAGATCGCGACGCGGGTGCGCCCGTCCTTCCACGGCATGATGCTCTGCACCACGCCGTCGGCGGGGGAGATGACACGACCCTGGGCGATCTCACGCTCGGGGTCGCGGAAGAACCACAGCATGCCCGCGGCGAGCGCGGTGGCGGGCACGGCCGCCGCGGCCCAGCGTCCGGACTTGCGGGCCCGGGTGAGGCTGAGCGCCGCGGTGGCGACGGTCGGCAGAAGCCACGGCGATGCTCCGCGTGCGAGACGTCCACCGAGGATGCCGACGCGAGGTGCAGAGGTTTGGCTGTGGGGCATGGATGACCTTCGTAGCGGGTGATTGCCGCGCCGCAAACAGGGGGACGGGACGGCGGCTTTACTGGAATGCTATCGGTTGCACGCAACAACTGGGCAAGCCAGAAGCCGAGTCGATGGCCGTCGGCCAGTGACTGCAAGTGACACTTTTGCGGCGAACCCGCGGAGGATTCGCCGCAAAAGGGACTTTCAGCCCTGGAGTCGGTACTCCTCAAGCAGGCGTCGCCCGATGATCATTTTCTGGATCTCGGCAGTACCTTCACCGATCAGCAGCATGGGGGCCTCGCGGTACAGGCGCTCGATCTCGTACTCCTTCGAGAATCCGTAGCCGCCGTGGATGCGGAAGGCGTCCTCCACCACCTCTTTGCAGTACTCGGAGGCGAGGTACTTCGCCATCCCTGCTTCGAGGTCGTTTCGTTCCCCAGAGTCCTTTTTGCGTGCTGCGTTCACCATCATTGCATGGGCGGCCTCGACCTTGGTAGCCATCTCGGCCAGCTTGAACTGGATGGCCTGGTGCTCGGCGATCGCCTTGCCGAAAGTATGACGTTGCTGGGCATAAGAGACACCGAGCTCGAAAGCACGCTGAGCGACGCCGCAGCCACGCGCCGCCACGTTGACGCGGCCGACCTCGACCCCGTCCATCATTTGGTAAAACCCTCGGCCGGTCTGGCCTCCGAGCACCCGATTGGCCGGAATGCGCAGTCCGTCCATGATGAGCTCGGTGGTGTCGACCCCCTTGTAGCCCATCTTGTCGATCTTGCCGGGGATGGTCAGGCCCGGACGGACCTCACCGAAGCCCGGCTCCTTCTCGACGAGGAAGGTCGTCATCGACTTGTGGGGCGCCGTGCCCTCGGGGTGTCCTTCATCACTTCGCACGAGGACGGCCACCAGCGTGGAGCTGCCGCCGTTCGTCAGCCACATCTTCTGGCCGTTCAGGACGTACTCGTCCCCGTCCTTCACCGCCTTGGACGTGATGGCCGACACATCGGAGCCCAGCCCCGGCTCGGACATCGAGAACGCGCCGCGGACCTCGCCCAGCGCCATGCGCGGCAGGAAGTGGTCCTTCTGCTCCTGCGTGCCGTGCTGCTTGAGCATGTACGCCACGATGAAGTGGGTGTTGATGATGCCCGAGACGGACATCCAGCCGCGCGCTATCTCCTCCACGCACAGTGCGTAGGTGAGCAGCGACTCACCCAGGCCGCCGTACTCCTCCGGGATCATCAGCCCGAACAGGCCGAGCTCCTTGAGACCGTCGACGATCTGCTGCGGGTACTCGTCGCGGTGCTCCAGCTCGGTCGCGACCGGGATGATCTCCTTGTCGACGAACTCCCGGACGGTCTTGAGGATCTCCCGCTGGACGTCGTTGAGCCCGGCGGTCTGGGCGAGTCGGGCCATGGCTACTTCCCCTGTTCCTTCAGCTGCGGGCGGCCGGGCTGCTCGCCGCCGCGCTCCTTGATGTACGTCTCGGTCGGGACCATCACCTTGCGTCGGAAGACGCAGACGAGGGTGCCGTCCTGCTTGTAGCCCTTGGTCTCGACGTAGACGATCCCGCGGTCGTCCTTCGACTTCGACGGGGTCTTGTCGAGGACCGTGGTCTCTCCGTAGATGGTGTCGCCGTGGAAGGTCGGCGCCACGTGCCGCAGGGACTCGATCTCCAGGTTGGCGATGGCCTTCCCGGAGACATCGGGCACCGACATGCCCAGCAGCAGCGAGTAGATGTAGTTGCCCACGACCACGTTCTTGCCGAAGTCGGTCGTGTTCTCGGCGTAGTTGCTGTCCATGTGGAGGGGGTGGTGGTTCATGGTCAGCAGACAGAAGAGGTGGTCGTCGTACTCGGTGACCGTCTTTCCGGGCCAGTGCTTGTAGACCGCCCCGACCTCGAACTCTTCGTACGTGCGTCCGAACTGCATGGCCCTACGCCTCCGGGATCTCGAACTTGGTGGTGCGCTGCATGCCGGCGGCGCGGCCCTTGCCCGCGATGACCAGGGCCATCTTGCGGCTGGCCTCGTCGATCATCTCGTCGCCGAGCATCGCCGAGCCCTTCTTGCCGCCGGCCTCGGAGGTGCACCAGTCGTACGCGTCCAGGATCAGCTCGGCGTGGTCGTAGTCCTCCTGCGAGGGGGAGAAGACCTCGTTGGCCGCCTCGACCTGGCCGGGGTGCAGCACCCACTTGCCGTCGAAGCCCAGGGCCGCCGCGCGCCCGGCGACCTCGCGGTACGCGTCCACGTCGCGGATCTGGAGGAAGGGTCCGTCGATCGCCTGGAGGTTGTGCATGCGGGCCGCCATCAGGATCCGCATCAGGATGTAGTGGTAGGCGTCCGCCGGGTAGCCGGGCGGCTGCATGCCCACGACCAGGGACTTCATGTTGATGGAGGCCATGAAGTCGGCCGGGCCGAAGATGATGGTCTCCAGCCGGGGCGAGGCGGCGGCGATCTCGTCGACGTTCACCAGGCCCTTGGCGTTCTCGATCTGCGCCTCGATGCCGATCTTGCCGACCTCGAAGCCCATCGTCTTCTCGATCTGGGTCAGCAGCAGGTCCAGCGCCACGACCTGCTGGGCGTCCTGGACCTTCGGCAGCATGATGCAGTCGAGGTTCTGGCCCGCGCCCTCGACGACCGTGATGACATCGCGGTACGTCCAGTGGGTGGTCCAGTCGTTGACGCGCACGACCCGGGTCTTGCCGGTCCAGTCGCCGTTGTTCAGCGCGTCCACGATCGTGTGCCGGGCGCCCTCCTTGGCGAGCGGGGCGCAGGCGTCCTCCAGGTCGAGGAAGACCTGGTCGGCCGGCAGGCCCTGGGCCTTCTCCAGGAAGCGCGGGTTCGAACCCGGCACCGCGAGGCAGGAGCGGCGCGGTCGCAGCCGGTTCACCGGCGCAGAGGGCGTGGTCATGCGGGGACCTCCAGAGGGTCGAGCTTGTTCGCTTTCCGGATCTCGTCGACGATACGGCCGATGATCTCCGTGATACCGAAGTCTTTGGGGGTGAACACGGCGGCGACTCCGGCCGCCTTCAGCGCCACGGCGTCGGCCTGGGGAATGATGCCGCCGAGCACGACGGGGATGTCACCCGCCCCCGCCGCCCGCAGCCGTTCCAGCACGTCGGGGACGAGCGCGCTGTGCGAGCCGGACAGGATGGACAGTCCCACGCAGTGCACGTCCTCGGCCAGCGCCGCCGCGGAGATCTCCTCGGGCGTGAGCCGGATGCCCTGGTAGACCACCTCGAAGCCGGCGTCGCGGGCCCGTACGGCGATCTGCTCGGCGCCGTTGGAGTGCCCGTCCAGGCCGGGCTTGCCCACCAGCAGGCGCAGCCGGCCGCTGCCCAGTTCCTCGGCCGTCCGGGCGACCTTCTCCCGGACGAGGGCCATCGGGGTGCCCTCCTCGGCGGTGACCGCCACCGGGGCCGAGGAGACCCCGGTCGGGGCGCGGAACTCGCCGAACACCTCGCGCAGCGCGCTCGCCCATTCGCCGGTGGTGACACCGGCCCGGGCGCACTCCAAGGTGGCCTCCATCAGGTTCTCGGTCCCGGCCGCGGCCTCCTTCAGCCGGTCCAGGGCCTGCCCGACGGTGGGGAAGACGAACGGGTCGCCGCCGCCCTGCCGCTCCGAGGACTCCTGCCGCTCGGCCCGCCAGCGGGCGATGCGCTCGACGGTGAGCGCCTCGACCGCACCGTCCACCGTCATGATCGCGGTGTCCAGGTCGGCGGTGAGCGGGTTCTCCTCGGTCTGCTGGAAGCAGTTCACCCCGACGATCTTGTCCTCGCCCGCCTCGATGCGGGCGCGGCGCTCGGCGTGCGAGGAGACGAGCTGGGACTTCAGGTACCCGGACTCGACGGCGGCCATCGCGCCGCCCATCTCCTGGATCCGGTCGATCTCGGCCAGGCAGTCGGCGACCAGGGAGTCGACTTTGGCCTCGATGACGTGGGAGCCGGCGAAGATGTCCTCGTACTCCAGCAGGTCGCTCTCGTGGGCGAGGACCTGCTGGATGCGCAGCGACCACTGCTGGTCCCAGGGCCGGGGCAGGCCCAGCGCCTCGTTCCAGGCGGGCAGCTGCACGGCGCGGGCCCGGGCGTCCTTGGAGAGGGTGACCGCGAGCATCTCCAGCACGATCCGCTGGACGTTGTTCTCCGGCTGCGCCTCGGTCAGGCCCAGGGAGTTGACCTGGACGCCGTACCGGAAGCGGCGCTGCTTGGCGTCCTCGATGCCGTAGCGCTCGCGGGTGACCTTGTCCCAGATCCGCCCGAAGGCGCGCATCTTGCACATCTCCTCGATGAAACGGACGCCCGCGTTCACGAAGAAGGAGATACGGGCGACCACCTCACCGAAACGGTCCTCCGGGACCTGCCCGGAGTCGCGCACCGAGTCCAGCACGGCGATCGCCGTCGACATCGCGTACGAGATCTCCTGGACCGGGGTGGCCCCCGCCTCCTGGAGGTGGTACGAGCAGATGTTGATCGGGTTCCACTTCGGGATGTGGTTGACCGTGTAGGCGATCATGTCCGTCGTCAGGCGGAGCGAGGGCCCGGGCGGGAAGACGTGCGTCCCGCGCGAGAGGTACTCCTTGACGATGTCGTTCTGAGTGGTGCCCTGGAGCTTGGATATGTCCGCGCCCTGCTCCTCGGCGGCCACCTGATAGAGCGCCAGCAGCCACATGGCGGTGGCATTGATCGTCATCGAGGTGTTCATCTGCTCCAGGGGGATGTCCTGGAACAGCCGCCGCATGTCGCCCAGATGGGAGACCGGGACCCCGACCCGGCCCACCTCGCCGCGGGCGAGGATGTGGTCGGGGTCGTAGCCGGTCTGCGTCGGCAGGTCGAACGCGACCGACAGGCCGGTCTGGCCCTTGGCCAGGTTGCGGCGGTACAGCTCGTTGGACGCCTCGGCCGTGGAGTGGCCGGCGTACGTCCGCATGAGCCACGGACGGTCTTTCTGGCGCTCTGTCATCTCAGGCTGTCCCTTTGGCCCTCGAACGGTCTCAGATGTTCCGGAAGCGGTTGATGGCGTCGAGGTGCTTCGCGCGCATCTCGTGGTCGCGCACGCCCAGGCCCTCCTCGGGGGCCAGCGCGAGGACGCCGACCTTGCCCTGGTGGAGGTTGCGGTGGACGTCGTACGCGGCCTGGCCGGTCTCCTCCAGCGAGTAGACCTTCGACAGGGTGGGGTGGATCTTGCCCTTGGCGATGAGACGGTTGGCCTCCCACGCCTCGCGGTAGTTCGCGAAGTGCGAGCCGATGATCCGCTTGAGGGACATCCACAGGTAGCGGTTGTCGTACTCGTGCATGTAGCCCGAGGTCGACGCGCAGGTGGTGATGGTGCCGCCCTTGCGGGTGACGTACACGCTCGCGCCGAAGGTCTCGCGCCCGGGGTGCTCGAAGACGATGTCGATGTCCTCGCCGCCGGTCAGCTCGCGGATGCGCTTGCCGAAGCGCTTCCACTCCTTCGGGTCCTGGGTGTGCTCGTCCTTCCAGAACTTGTAGCCCTCGGCGTTGCGGTCGATGACCGCCTCCGCGCCCATCGCGCGGCAGATGTCCGCCTTCTCGGGGCTGGAGACCACGCAGATCGGGTTGGCGCCGCCGGCCAGGGCGAACTGGGTGGCGTAAGAGCCGAGTCCGCCGCTCGCGCCCCAGATCAGGACGTTGTCGCCCTGCTTCATGCCGGCGCCGTTGCGGGAGACCAGCTGGCGGTAGGCGGTGGAGTTGACCAGGCCGGGGGAGGCGGCCTCCTCCCAGCTGAGGTGGTCCGGCTTCGGCATCAGCTGGTTCGACTTGACCAGGGCGATCTCCGCCAGGCCGCCGAAGTTGGTCTCGAAGCCCCAGATGCGCTGCTCGGGGTCGAGCATGGTGTCGTTGTGGCCGTCCGAGGACTCCAGCTCGACCGACAGGCAGTGCGCGACGACCTCGTCGCCCGGCTTCCAGGCGTTCACGCCGGGGCCGGTGCGCAGCACGACGCCCGCGAGGTCGGAGCCGATGATGTGGTACGGCAGGTCGTGGCGCTTGGTGAGCTCCGACAGGCGCCCGTAGCGCTCCAGGAAGCTGAAGGTGGACACCGGCTCGAAGATCGAGGTCCACACGGAGTTGTAGTTGACCGAGGAGGCCATGACGGCCACCAGTGCCTCGCCCGGACCGAGCTCCGGCAGCGGGACCTGGTCGAGGTGCAGGGACTTGCGCGGGTCCTTCTCGCGCGTCGTGAGCCCGGCGAACATCTCCGCCTCGTCCTTGTGCACGGTGATCGCGCGGTACGAGTCGGGGAGCGGCAGGGCCGCGAAGTCGGCGGCCGTAGCGGCCTGCGACTGGATCGCGTCCAGGATGTCCTTCACGGTGTTGCCTCCGGCTAAGCGCTGATGAGGGTGCGCTGAGGGGATACGCGGCTGCGTGGTGCGGGTGGGGTGTATTGCGTGGTGCGTGGTGCGTGGGCCGTCGGTTCGGCGAAGCGGTGGTGCTGCTCGACGCCTGTGGTGGGGCGCTTGCGGTGCCTGGTGACGCAGGCGTCCGGGGCGCGGTCCGTGCCGAGTGGGCGGGACCGCGGGGACATCCGGACGAGATTCAACGTATGGCACCCCGTGTCACTCAGCAAGGCACCGCGTGCCAAAACTTTCTCTCATTTGCCTACTGACCTGCGCAGATGAGCGATGATCGATCAGAGTTACCCGCGAGTAGGGGCAAGTCGGACAAACGAAAGCGGCCGCCCCCGGTGAGGGAGCGGCCGCTGTGACGCGGATGACTACGGCTTGTTCTTCAGCGCCTCTTCGATGGTGCGCATGACCTCGTCCAGCGGAGCGTCCGTCCGGGCCACCGCCACCAGCACCTCGCCCTGCGTACGGACCTCCGCGGGCGCCGTCGGCGCCGCGGCCGGCGGACCGCTCAGGGTGCGGCCCGCGCCGATCCCGGTGCCGAACGTCTTGCGCACGATCGCGAAGGCGTGGTCGAGCTGGGCCTCCACGTCCCCCTGGCCGCCCGCCCGCAGCCAGCGCCGCAGCACGTGGTTGTGCGCGGTGACGACCGCCGACGCGGCCACCTCGGCCAGCAGCGGGTCGTCGTTGCCGTCGTGGGGCTCGTGCTCGTCGAAGTGGGCCAGCAGGTAGCGGGTGAACAGCCGCTCGTACCGGGCCACCGAGGCGATCTCCCGCTCCCGCAGCGCCGGGACCTCCCGGGTGAGCCGGTAGCGCTCGACCGACACCGCCGGGGAGGCGGCGTACATCTTCATGACTTCCTTGATCCCGCGGCACACGGTGTCGAGCGGGTGCTCGTGCGCCGGAGCCACGTCCAGGACCGCCTCGGCCCTGGTCAGGGTGTCGTCGTGGTCCGGGAAGATCGCCTCTTCCTTGGACCGGAAGTGCCGGAAGAAGGTCCGGCGGGCCACCCCGGCGGTCGCGGCGATCTCGTCGACCGTCGTCGCCTCGTACCCCTTGGTCGCGAACAGCTCCATCGCGGCGGCGGCGAGCTCGCGCCGCATCTTGAGGCGCTGCGCGGCCGCCTTGGTGCCGGCCGCGCTTTCCGGGCCGTCGGACGCCGTGGTGGTGCGGGGTGAGGTCTTGGCGGGCTGGGACATAGAGCGAAAGTACTTCATTCGCCCGGGTGAGCGCGCCTGAGGGGGGTGAGGCGGGGGTGGATGCGGGGGAGAGCCCGCACTGGGCTCGGGAGGGTGTGTCCGCGGTGAGGGTCCGGCGGACCCGAGCAGCCCTCCCCACGCATCCGGTTCAGAGGCCCCGGGGGCGGGACGCGGCTTACCGGCGGGCGTACTCACGGAATCCGCGGCCGGTCTTCCGGCCCAGGCAGCCCGCCGCCACCAGGTGCTCCAGCAGCGGGGACGGGGCCAGTCCCGGGTCGCGGAACTCCTTGTGGAGCACCTTCTCGATGGCCAGCGAGACATCCAGGCCGACGACGTCCAGGAGCTCGAAGGGACCCATCGGGTAGCCGCCGCCCAGCTTCATCGCGGCGTCGATGTCGTCGAGGCTCGCGTAGTGCTGCTCGACCATCTTCACGGCGTTGTTCAGGTACGGGAACAGCAGCGCGTTCACGATGAACCCGGCCCGGTCGCCGCAGTCGACGGGGTGCTTGCGCACCTTCGTGCAGATCTCGCGGACCGTGGCGTGCACGTCGTCGGAGGTCAGGACGGTCCGGACCACCTCGACCAGCTTCATGGCCGGCGCCGGGTTGAAGAAGTGCATGCCGATCACGTCCTGCGGGCGCGAGGTCGCGCGGGCGCAGGCGATCACCGGGAGCGAGGAGGTCGTGGTGGCCAGCACCGCGCCCGGCTTGCAGATCTTGTCCAGGGCCGCGAACAGCTCCTGCTTGACCGCGAGGTCCTCGGCCACCGCCTCCACGGCCAGGTCCACCTGGGCGAAGGCCTCCAGGGAGCCGGCCGGGGTGATCCGGGCCAGCGTCCGGGCGGCGTTCTCCTCCGTCAGCCGGCCCTTGGAGACCGCCCGGCCCAGGGAGGTGCCGATCGCGGCCTTCGCCGCATCGGCCTTCTCCTGGCTGCGGGCGGCGAGCACCACGTCGAAGCCCGCCTGTGCGAAGACCTGGGCGATCCCGCTCGCCATGGTGCCCGAACCGGCCACGCCGACCGAGGTGACCGGACGGCCTTCGCCGAGCCGGGCCCCGTCCAGCGGGGTCTGCGCGTCGCGCACGATCGCTGAGCTGCCGGGCTCGGCGTACGTGTAGAAGCCGCGGCCGGACTTCTGCCCGGTCAGGCCCGCCTCGGCGAGGTGCCCGAGGATCGGGGCGGGGGCGTGCAGCCGGTCGCCGGAGGAGGCGTACATGGCCTCCAGGACGGTGCGCGCGGTGTCGACGCCGATCAGGTCGAGCAGGGCGAGCGGGCCCATGGGCAGACCGCAGCCGAGCCGCATCGCCGCGTCGATGTCCTCGCGGGAGGCGTACTTCGACTCGTACATGGCGGCGGCCTGGTTCAGGTAGCCGAAGAGCAGGCCGTCGGCCACGAAACCGGGGCGGTCGCCGACCGAGACGGGCTCCTTGCCGAGCTCACGGGCCAGCGCGGTGACCGCCTCGACGGCCGGCGGGGCGGTCAGGACGCTGGAGACGACCTCGACCAGCTTCATGGCCGGGGCCGGGTTGAAGAAGTGCAGGCCGAGGACCCGCTCGGGGCGCTGGGACTCGGCGGCGAGCCGGGTCACCGACAGGGCGTTCGTGCCGGTGGCCAGGATGGCGTCGGGCCGCACGATCGCGTCGAGCTCCCGGAACAGCCGCTGCTTGAGCTCGTAGTCCTCCGGGACGACCTCGATGACGAGATCGGCCTCGGCGGCGGCGGTCAGTTCGGTGAAGGTGCGGAACCGGGCGAGGACGCCCTCCCGCTCCTGCTCGGTGAGGCGCTCGCGGGTCACCGCGCGGGCCGTGGCGGCCGCCAGGGCGGAACTCGCGCGGCGGGCGGCGGTCTCGCTGATGTCGATGCCGATGACCTCGCGGCCGGCCCGGGCGAGGACCTCGGCGATGCCGGTGCCCATCGTGCCGAGGCCGACGACGGCGATGGTCTGCAGGGTGGACTGACTGGACGTGGACGGAAGGTCCATCGCGGGACTCCAGTGGATGAGGGTGACGACTGGGGGGCGGCGCGCGGCGCACGAGCGCGGCCGGGGGCTCCGGGGAGCCGGGGACCCGCAAGGCGGGGGACCGGAATCCGGACATCGGGAATGACCGCATGAGAAGCCCGGAGAGCGGGCGGGGCGGAGAGCGGCGGACCCTGTCCCGGGGCCGCGCCGTAACACGAGGAGTACCTGTGGTACCGGACCGACTGGTACGGGGCGGCTGCGTCACCAGGCCGGCCTCGTACGTTGGAGGGAGCGTAACCCGCCGGTAACTGGCGCGCCAGAGCGCGGAGATGTGACCTGTACCGCCCAAATGTACCGATCATCGATCATCGATCAACCACTCGCTGCGGGGGGTGGGCCTGCGGGAAACCCGGCGTGGCGGCGGCGGTGTCCGCCTAGGGTGGCGGCGTGAACGACGTGCTGGAGCGCCTGCGGACGGAATCGGTCGGATCGCCGGAGTACGAGGCGCTGCTCGCCGCGGACCCGGATGCACTGGCGGACTCGCTGACCTCGGCGGGCCGGCCCCTGTGGGCCCGTGAACTGGCCGCCTACCGGCTGGGTCTGGCCGGGGACCGGCGGGCCTTCGAACCGCTGGTGCTGCTGCTGAACCACCGGGACCCACCGCGCTGTGCGGCCGCGGCGGAGGCGCTGGCGGTGCTGGCGGACCCGCGCACGGCCCGGGCGGCGGCTGCCCTGGCGACGAACGAACTGCGCACCGCGTACGCCCTCCAGCCGGTCCGCCTGCTCACCGCCCTGCGGGCCCCGGAATCCGCCCCGGCACTGATCCGGACCCTGTCGCGGCTGCTCGCGCCGAACGACCCGTACTGGCGCGTCGCCCTGGCCTGCGTGGAGGGACTCGGAGCCCTGGCCGACCCCCGCGCCCGCGAGGTCCTCACCCGCGCCCAGTCCCATCCGCGGCTCGCGGTGGCGGCGACGGGCGCGCTGCGCGGGCTCGGCTGACAAGATCGCCCCCATGAGCGGAAACGACGACAGCCACATCACCCGCCTGGCCGCAGGGGGCCTTTGCCGTCGAAGCCGCCTCCCAGACCCGCACAGCGGCGACCCTCCGTGACCCCGTCGAGGATTCGGCGCTGGAACGCTGGGCGCGGCTGGCCGCCCGGCTGGCGAAGCTCGCCGCCGCCGGGTACCTCTCACCCTTGGCCCGCCAGGTTTGGCGGGGGCTCGGCGGCTGCGCTCGTCCGATCCGCCTGCCTGGGCACCGCACCCGCGTCGACACCGCGGCGGGGCCAGGTCCTCGACCACCTCGACGCGCGGCAGCTCCCGGCGGGCGAGCTGCTGGTCCGCTGCTGCAACCGCCGCGCGACCCGCTGCCCGGCCTGCTCGACCGTCTACCGCTACGACACCTACCAGCTCATCGCCGCCGGACTGCGCGGCGGCACGACCGTCCCGGCCGGAAGACCTCGACCTCGAGAGCGGCACCGCCAGCATCCGCCGAACCCTCCAGCGCACCCGCAGCAGCGGCCTGGCCGGACTGCCGACCAAGACCATCAGCTCCGAGCGCCGCATCGCCCTGACGGACTCCTGCGTCACCTCGCTCCGCGCGCAGCGCCAGCGGCAGGCCGAGGAACGGGACCAGGCAGGCGCGGACTGGCAGGGCAGCGGGTACGTCTTCACCCGGCCGGACGGGCACCCGATCGAGCCCGCGCGCGACCCTCACCCGGCACTTCAACGCCCTGCTGCGCGGGGCGCACCTGCGGCCGATCCGGTTCCACGACCTCCGCCACTCGACCGCAACGCTCCTCCTGGAGCAGGGCGCCGAACTCCTCGTCACGAAGGAGCTCCTGGGCCACGCCCACATCGGCGTGACCGCGAGCGTGTATGCCCACGTCCGCCTCCGCCTCCAGCGCCAGGCCATCGACCTCCTCGGACACACACTCAGCGGACTCGCCCAGCCCTCCGCCGAGACCGACGACGGCGACGATCCGCCGGTTTGCGCAGCACCCGTCCTGACGTTGCCGCCAACTACTGCCGTCAGACACTGGTGCGGCCCCGTCGGAGCTTGATTCCGATGGGGCCGCCGGTCATTTTTCAAGCATTCGGGGTTGGTGGGCACCTCTACAGCTGACACCCTCCTCGGGGATTTTGATCCCAGAGTTTTGAGCGCCAAATGAACTTCAGATTCCCCTCACCGCCATGGCTGCCACGCTCAAGACGGCAGATCATTTCGGATCGCTATCCTCATTTCGAAGGAGGCCGATTTGAGGAAATCCGAATCTCTTCCCGGAGGGCAGCAGAAGAGACCGTCCCTTCGTACCACCCGCCAATATCCTGCATCTGCCTGATGGACAGTTCAAATGCGACTCGAAATTCATTCAGGCATTCCATCGAGCGCACCGAGAAATCCGTATTCCCTTCGCGCATATGCTCAGCAACATCTACGATATCCATCCCAGATGAAGCGAGCTCGCGAAGCGTTTCCACCCACTGGCCAGGCTTCATGTCAGGGCCTACTAAACAGGGCCGAGACGCGATCATAGCCACCGTCCATGGATGGGATGGCCCTAGTGATACGAGCACTCGTGAACCCGTACTCGGCAGCTCTCTGCCCCGTCCAGGTTCCGCGGGCGGCCGTTTTCAAAGGCGTTCCTCCCGTTATCAATCGATTGAATGCAGCGAGATTATCACCATATGACCAGTTTCCCTCGATGCTCTTAACCCCGTCTCCGAAGTGGTCCATCACCATACCAAACATCTGCTTCCCGGAAAGAGGAGATCCACTCAGGCGATCCATGCCCAGCGTCAGCTTTCCAGCATCGTCGAGCAAGCCGATCGTCATAGATCCGCTTTCAGCATGGTGAATCACAATCGAGCTGTCATCCTTCGTCACGGTTACACCGTCGGGCAATTCCCCGCAGGTGTTGTGGACCAGGACTGGGACGCCGCCCGCCACGACATAGTACGTGTGGAGTTGGGCGACGGTCAGGTTGTAGCGGGTCGCCGTGCCGGGAGTCTGCTGGACGTTGACCACGCGGATCTCGCGACCGTCCGGGGTGGTCAAAGCGTGCCCAGGCGCCAAATCTGCAGCCGGGACCCAGGTCTGGACGGTTTCGTCCCAGAAGGGGTGCTCCGCAGTGGTGTGGAGTACCTGCTGGTCCTCCGGCGAGACTTCCACCGTGAGATCGATCAGGTCGCTGTCTTCGTGAGCCCAGGTGGCCACGACGGGGCGCCCGCCCGAGTCCTCGCCCGTCTCAGGGTTGGCCGCTTCCACCTTGTCGCCTGGAGTGATCTCGGCGATGGGCTTGGTCTGGCCGCCCTCCAGCAGGACGGGCGTATCGGGCGAGAAACTGCACGTCGTGCCCTCAGCCGCGTGCTCCACCGGGCTGGGGTCCTTCGGGGTCCCTGCGCCCGGCTCGCTCGGTGCTGTGGTCTCGGGGGCGTTCCCGGGCGCGGTTTCCTTCGTCGAGGGGGTGGGGACGTCCTCGTGCAGGAGTTTATTCAGGGGTGCAGCAGCATCGCCGCCGGCCTGAGCGGCCTCTGCTGCCGCTTTGACAGCAGCACGGTATGCCCTGATTGCCTTGAACGCTCCAACGCCATCGGCGAGCACCGAGCCGATGACTCCTGTCCAGTACCCCGCCTGGTACTTCTCGGAGCTGGTGTCGACGCCGAAGAGTTCGGCGGACGGGTTGTCGCCCCAAAGGTTGGGAACGTGGTAGTCGCCGCCGCCCCAGCCTGTCCAGTCGTTGAAGTCGCTGTCGCCATTCCAGATGTCGACGCAGTTGTCGAGGAGCCATCCGGCAGGGTTGAGAACAGGATCGCCAGAGCCCCCGAAAACCCCGTCGAGCAACCCGGAGAACATATCCTCGGCCCAACCCATTCCGGGGAAGAGTCCAGACGGGTCGCTCATGTTGACGGGGTCGTTGCCTGCGTAGGCGTAGCCGCCCATCTGGTTGGGGTCGCCGGCTTCGAAGACCGGGTCGCAGGTCAGGAAGCGGCCTATGACGGGGTCGTAGTTGCGGGCGCCGAGGAGGCTGAGGCCGGTGGCCGTGTCCGTGGGCTGGCCCAGGTATCCGCGGTTGTCGGCCCAGGCCGGCGGGGCCGGGCCGCGCTGGGCTCCATACGGGTCGAAGGCCCTGCGCGTGACGTTGAGCGTGGCCGCGTCGACCTGGAGCTGGGATGTGTTCTGCGGGTTGGTGGCCTGGTAGACGACCGCGCCGGTGGATGAGCGGGTGATCTTGGTGCCGTCGGGCCCCTTGTAGTTGCGCAGCCCTGCGACCGTGCTGGTCGTCTTGTTCAGGGTGAGCTGTTCGGCGCCGCCGAAGAGGTAGAGCGTGTCGCCATCCGGCCCGCGCTGGATCAGCAGTCCGCCGTCGGCGTCGTACAGGTAGTTGGAGGTCTGGGTTCCGCCGGCGGGCTTGGGAGTGATGACGGTGTCGGTGCGGCCCTTGGCGTTGTAGGTGAACGTCTGGGTCGTGGCTGCGGCCGCGCCGACCTTGGTGTCTCGGCTGGTGGTGTTGCCGGCGGTGTCGTAATGCGGGGTGAGGGTGGTCGTGCCGTCCGGCCCCGTGGTGGTGATCGTGGTCGCCGTGTTGGGCTGGGCAGCCGGTGCGGTGCCGTTGCCGGGGTAGGTGATGCTCTGGGTGATGTTCTTGAGCGGGTTGCCTGCCGTGTCGTGCTTGACCTGCTGGGTGCGGTCACCGAGCAGGTTGTACGTGTAGTTCTGCCAGTAAGGGTTGGGACCGCCGATCGTGGTGACGGCCGGCTGCGCAGTGTTGCACTTGGATATCTGACCAGCCTTCGGGGTGGCCAGTCCCTTGGTGTCCGTCCACGCCTGGGCCAGTCGGTTCTGCCCGTCGTACTGGAAGCACTGCGTGTCCGTGCCGGTGACTGCACCCCCGCTGGACTGCACGGTGGAGGTGCCGGTGAGGTTCCCGGCCTCGTCGTAGGCGTAGGTGGTGGCGTCGATCGGGCTGTTGCTGGTGGTCTGCAGGCTCACCGTGTTGGTGGCCAGACGGCCGGTCGCCTGGTCGTACGTCTGGGCCGTGCGGAACTGCTTCCCATAGACGCCGTATGTGGACTGGATGACTTGGCCGAGCGGCGTGTAGAGGGCCTTGTCGAGGTAGGGGGTGGTGCGGGAACCGAACTCTGTCTCGAGTCCCTGCAGGTTGTAGCCGTAGCCGACCGTCTCGGCAGGTAGTCCGCCATCGGCCCCGAAAGTGGAAGACTGCAGCAGTCCCACGGTGGGGGTGTACGCGGCGGTCGCCGTGTAAGTACCGGCGAGCTTGCCCTCCGCCGCCGGGATGACCATGGTGGAGCCGGTGGGCTGGTAGGCCGTGTTATAGCCGTTGATCTTCTTCGTGTAAGCCTTGCCGCTCCCACCGCCGACGAAGCGGGTGGAGGACGTCTGCCGTCCCTTGAGGAGGGTGTCGTACGTCCACTCGGCCAGCTTCTTGGACTGGTCGGTGGTGCTGGTGCCCTCGTACTCACCGGTCTTGCGGCCGAGCGAGTCGTAGGTGGTCGAGATGCTTTTGCCCAGCGCGTCGGTGCTCAGGATCTGCCGACCGAAGACGTCATACCCGAAGGTCGAGAGTCCCGTGTCCGGGTCGGTCTGGGAGGTCTTCTGGCCGAGGAGGTCGTAGGTGTAGGTCCACTTGTTGCCGACGGTGTCGCTGATGGACTTGATGTCGCCGGCGGGCGTGTACGTATACGACGTCTTGGTGTCGGCAACGGCTGCCTTACCGGCCGTTCCCGACGACCAGATGGCAGTGCCTGCGGTGTTGTACATGCGGAAATTACCGTCGCCCTTGACGATGGCGTAGCCGCCCGTCGCTCCGGTCGTGCCTGTGCCAGATGTCCACAGGACCGTCCCGGTGGTGCTGGTGACGACCAGGTTGCCGTCAGCTCGGACCGTGGCGCTCGCACCAGGGTTGCCCGCGGTGCCCGAGGACCAGAGGACCTTGCCGTTGGCGATGCCCGTCAGGACGAGGTTGCCGTCTGCCTGCATGTCGAGGCGGACGCTCTTGGAGGAGAAGGTGGTGCCCGACTGGATGACGGTGCCGGCCGTCAGCTTGCGGTCTGCCGTGGTGTCGAGGGTCTGGGTGGCCGTCGTCTGACCGATGGCGTTGGTGTAGCTGACCGCGGCCTGCCCGCCCTTCGGCGGCGTGGTGATCGTCTTGTCGACGCCCGGGTAGGACGTGGTGGCTTCCCAGAGCTTGGCGCCCTTGGACCACTGCTGGTTGGCCGTGACGCGTCCCTGGCCGTCGTAGACCTGGCGGGTCTGGCTCGGAACCGTGTTCTCGGTTTCCACCCACATCGTGGTGCCCGGATCCGTGGTGGGGTCCGCGTACGTTGCGATGTTGGAGGCCGTCCAGCCGTGGCTGTCGTACGAGGTGGAGGTGATCAGTCGGCCCGCGGAATTGTCTGCCGTCGTCGATTGCTGCTGACGGACCCGCAGCAGGCCGTCATAAATGGTGACGGACTTGCCGTAGCTCCCGTCCTCGCGAAGCGTCTCGGTGGTGACGGCAGCAGGGTTGGGGCTGTCACCGGCCCCGTTCACCAAGTAGGTGAACTTGCGGTCCGGGGTCTGCGTGGCCCGGTCGCGGCCGGGTGTCCAGACCGCCGTGCGCCGGCCCAGGGTGTCGTAGGTGCTGCTGGTGACACGGCCGTTGATGTCGACCGACCGCTTGTTGAGACCGCGTGTCGGGGATACGTCCGTCGTGGTGGTCCAGTTGTACGGCTGGGGGTAGGTCGTGGTGACCTGCGTCGGGAGCGTGCCCGAGGCAGGGGAGAAGGCGGTGGTGGTGGCCTGGGAAGCCACGTCGGTCTGCTTGGTGACGCGACCGTATGCGTCGTACGTCACGCCACCGTTCGTCTGGAATACGGGATTGCCCGCACCGTCGTACTTGGTGGCGACCTGCACTGCCGTCATCTGACCGACCGAGTGCGTCTTGCCGTCAGCGGCCCAGGCCTGGCCCAGCTTCCCGTAGGTTCCGGGGCTGGTCACCGAGCCGTCGCCGTCGTAGAAGATCCGCTTGTGACTGAGGGTCGTGTCCGTCCCGGGCTTGGTGCCGCACGGGCCGGAGACCGAGAGGATCTCGCTCGGGTACGTCAGCATCATCGGGTTGTCCGCCGGTGCCGACGCGTAGTCGGTCGTGGTGCAGTTCTCCTGCTCCGGTGCGGTGATGTCACCCTTGTCGTCGACTTGGTGGATCCGGCCCATGCTGTCGTACGTCGTCACCTTCTTGGAGGTGCGCCAGCTGCCGCTGGACAGCAGGCCCATCGACCGGTTGGTCACCTCCGTCGAACGGCGGGACACCAGGTCGGGCAGCGTCGAGAGAGAGGCCGGTGCCGGGTCCTTCGAGGTCCAGGCCGTCCGGGTGCTGGAGCTGGTGTCCACAGTAGTGAGCGGCCCGTTGAGGGTTTTCGCCGTGACCGTGCCGCCGGCGGCGGTGAAGGTCTGGGACTCCAGGGTGGCACCGGCCAGCCAGTCGCTGTCAGGGAAGGATTCGCCGAGCGAGTTCGTCACCGACACGGATCGTTTCGTGCCGTCCTGCTTGTAGTCGCCGTCCATACCCTGCAGGTACGTGGAGACGGTCTGGGTGATCGGGTCCGGAGCCACACCGGAGGTCGTGGTGACGGTGCGGTATCCCCGGAAGTCGTTCCACGTCCGGTACTGGTCGTCGGTGAGATCGGAGTCGTCGCGGTGCCAGGCCGCACCGCCGTCATAGGCGTAGCTGGTGACCTTGGCCGGTGAGCCTGCCTTGGTGAGGTCGCTGTTGACGACCTGGGTGACGAGCGTCTTGACGAACCAGTCGGCCACGGGCTCGGCCGCACCCGACGGGAACCAGTTGACCGGGTAGCAGGCCATCGTGTTGGTGTCCGCCGAAGCGGGCATCGTGTTCTTGGTGCGGGAGCATTCGGGGTCCCGGTAGGTGACGGCCGAGGACTCGCCGGATTCCGTCCGGATGCTGGAGATGCGAGGACGGTAAAGGGGCGGGGCCGCCGGTTCCAGACCGTCGACGCGGTTGTCCATCTCTATGCCGGTGAAGGTGACCGGGTCCAACGTGATGGGCGTATCGCCCCCCGCTGTGGTGTCACGGCCGGTGTGCTGGATCGAGGACAGCCACATCACCGACTGGAGCATGCCGGCGCTCTCCGTCTTGCCGGTCTTGCCGGTCACGGGGTCCATCACTCCGCCCGCGTCCGAGAAGACGTGGGTCAGGCTGTAGACGTCGACGTCCTGCCACGCGGTACCGATCTTGACCTGGGTGGTGATGTCCTTGAGGCGGTAGGTGGACCAGAACGTGGGCGAACCGAAACGGCAAACGTCGTCGCCCTCGCCCTCGGTCTTGTAACTGGAAGGACAATTGATGTCGTACGGGACGTCAGGCCAGTTCTTCGCCGTGTCCTTGGACAGGTTGTCGTCCTTGCACACCGTGTCCGAGGTGGTGCACCGTTGCTTTGTGCCGAAGTTGATCCGGGCCGCGGGGTCCTTGCCGGCGACGGCGTCTGCGAGCTTGTAGCCGTAGGAGATGCGGGTCAGGTACCCCGAGCGGGTGTACTGCGTCAGGGTTCCGCCCTTGCCGTCCTTGACGACCTGGCCGTAGCCCATGTTGTAGTAGTTCGACTCAGTCGCGTAGTCGTACCGCTGGACGTTGCCCTGCGGGTCGACGGCGAAGTCGAGGTTGAACCGGTAGCCGACCTGCTTGTCGCACTGCGACGCGTTGCCTTTGGAGGAGCTGTAGCACGGGTCGTCGGACTTGGGGTGGTAGACCGGCACGCCCCAGGCGCTGTTGGTCGCGGTGTCGCCGGACGTGCCGGGCGCGTGGTTCAGACCGAGGTAGAAGGCGGTGCCGTCGGGCGTGGTGACCTTGAAGTACTCGCCCTGCCAGAGGTCGTTCGTCGCACCGGTCAGCCGCTCGATCTTGGTACCGTCATCCGATTCCAGCCGGTAGACGCCGTCACTGCCGCGCACAAGCTGACCGGTGTGGGCACCGAGCGACAACGTCGCGTTGTAGCCCGCCCAGCACAGGTCGCCGGAGTCCTCGATCCCCGAGTTCTTGCAGGGCTTGTAGGAGCGCTCGATGAAGCCGGGGGTGTACGCCCAGCCGTCACCGATCCAGGAAGCCTGTGAGTTGCGGGCCGAAGTCTTGCCGTCGACGGACTGCGAGTTGTAGGTGAGTGCCACGGAGGGTGCGGTTCCACCCAAGGAGGGCGGTACCGCTACCGGATAGCTGTACGTGAAGGCGCCGGAGGCCGACTGCGCCCACGATCCCGAAGCCGAGAGAGAAGTAGCGCCGTAGTCGCCTTGCGAGCCGGCCGTGCCCGACACCGCGGCGACGGCGACGGTTTGGCTGCCAGTAGCCGCTGCCATCGTCCGCTGCTGGCCGGAGAGGACCGCGTCCTTGAACGGTGCCGCACTGGCGCCGAGGTTCACGTCGGCGGTGAGCCGCTGGTTCTTGGGATCGTTGACCGTCTGCAGCGGCTTCTGGACGCGGCAGGCCGCGACATCGGGAGTGGTGAGCGCGCACCCCGGCATGGCCACGAGGTGCAGTCGTGAGGCCCAGCCGCCGCCGTAGGCGTTTGCCAACGAGCTGTAGTCAAGGCCCACGGAGACCTTGCCTCCGGCGGCGACACCGTCGGCCGGCGTGAGGCCGACCAGCATTCCGTTCACATTGGCCGAGGCAGCCCGCTTCCGGTCTGCCGTCTCGACCCGGACGGTGGTGGGGCTGCTGTCCGCGGCGGGTGCGTTTGCCGAACCGGTCGTCGAGCGGGCGGTGGCCGTAGACGCTGCCGGAGCGATCCAGACGGGTGACGTGCCGGCCTGAACGGGCGCCCCTACCGGGGCCATACCGCTGTCCGCCGACTTCCCCATGCTGTGCACCTGCTGGGACGGGTGGGCAACCGTGACGGTTTCCGTCCGTGCAGCGGGCCACTTTGGTGCCTTGGGTGTGTGCACTCGCATCTCACGCGCCCCCTGAGGAACGCGAGGCACCGCCTGCTTGACCGCCTGGCCGACCGGGTGTCCCTTGACCACAGGCAGGTCCGGAAGCTCACCGTCCTTCCAGGATTTACCCGTGTAACGGTATCCGCCGACCGTGTCTGCGCTGGCAAGCGGCATGACAAGCGACATCGCCGCCGTCATGGCCACGACGGCAACGATCCGTCTCCGCCAACCTCTTTCAGGCATCACGACAGGCCAGCGCATCGATGTACGCACCTCGACAGTCCCCACCCCAAGTGCGCGACCCCACAGGGCCGAAAAATAGAAGGGGCCGCAGCCGGCCCCACAAGATCAGCGGAACAGTATTGCTGTGTGCATGCAAACCGCAATACCCTTCCCGCAAATCCACCCGCACCCGGGCGCAATGCGCCGACAAGTCCGACGAGTTCGGCATGCGGGATGCCGGGGTGGAGCTTTCAGCACGCCTTACTTTGGGGGGAAACAGCGCTTATGCGCCGCCATCAGCATCAACGCAGCAGACGTACTGTCGGTTTGATCACATCCCTAGGGCTTGTACTCGCCACACCTGGGGCCGCCTTTGCGGCCACACTGGATGCCTCACCCGTCACCCACTCCGCCACAGCCACCACGCCCCCCGCAGGCGCACTACCCAAGGCCCTCCAGCAAGCCAAGGCAGAGAAGAAGCAGGTCCCTGTCCCCAGCCTGACCACACCGACCGCGGAAACCGTCGCGAACCCGGACGGGACGTTCAGCACAACCACAAACATCAAGCCCGTCCGCGTGCTGAAGTCGGGAAAGTGGAAGCCTCTCGACGCCACCCTGCAGCGCAATCCGGACGGAACGTACAGCCCCCTCGCGACACCTGCCGGCGTCTCGCTCTCCGGCGGCGGTGCCGGTCCGTTGGCCACGCTGACTAACGGCTCGGGCCGGCGCCTTGCTCTGTCCTTCCCCGTCGCGCTACCCGCGCCCCGCGTCAGCGGCAGCAGCGCGCTGTACCAGAATGTCTTCCCCGGGGTGGACCTCCAAGCAACCGTCAGCGACCAAGGCGCGTTCAGCGAGGTGCTGATCGTTCACAACGCCGAGGCCGCGGCGAATCCCGCACTGCGCAGCCTGCGGCTGGCCACCGAGGCCGCCGGCTTGACGGTTGGCAGCGACGAAGCCGGAAACCTCCAGGCCAGCACGTCTGAGGGAACACCGGCGTTCACCAGCGCCACCCCTCTCATGTGGGACTCAAGCGCCGCGACGGTGCAGAAGAGTCTTACGAGCAAGAGCTTTGTCACCGACCGCAGTGCGGCGACCGCCGAGGGTACGGGGACTCCTCCTGCGCCCCTCATCGAGAATCCGGTACGGTCATCGGCCACCCGCCCTGGAGAAGGCGCCCGGGTGAAGCCGATCGGCATTTCGGCACTGCCTGAGGCCGTGACCTTGACCCCCGACCTGGATCTGCTGACCGGACCGACGACTTCCTACCCCGTCTTCATTGACCCTGTCGTCAATCCCGTGACCTCGGGGACTGGCCACTACGTGGTGGCCCAGGAAGGGTGTCCAGGCGCAAACACATACGACACCGCGCAGGATTGGGGTGAAGGGGTCGGCTACCAGCAGTACAGCGCCAGCTGCTTCGGAATGCAGGAATCCTTCTTCGAGATCAACACGAGTGCGCTCACTCCGCAGATGGTGATCCAGAAGTCGACCCTGTACCTCACCGAAACCTACGGTGCAGACCACGGCTGCTCGAACACGTGGCCGCTCACCTTGAAGCACACGAACGGCATCAACAGCGGCACGAACTGGAACAAACGCCCGAGTGCGATCGCCACGATCGGAACCCAGCAACTCTCCAGTGCCGGCCCCGCCAACGACTGCGGCTACAAGAGCGCGAACTTCGATGTCACCGATCGCATCAGGCAGGGGGCTTCGCAGGACGCCGACACCTGGACCTTCGGCCTCTACGGCGACAGCCGCAAGACCGTCTCGAACCTCGGCTTCATGCGGTTCAGCACAAACCCTTACCTGGTGACGGTCTTCGACATCCCGCCCTACGCCCCGGACTCCCCGAGCACCACCCCCGATTCCGCGAACCCGGGCGGCGCAGCCTGCAACAACGGCTCTCGGGGGTGGATCGGCAGGACTTCCACGGCCTACGGAACCACCAACCTCACCCTGAACGCCCGCCTGACGACACCCATGGAGGGCGTGAACCTTCAGGCCGTCTACCAGGTCTGGGACGACATGAAGAACAACGGCAGCGGCTCCCCTGCCACTGTGTCCCAGCCCCGAAGCACCTACGTCGCGCCCGGGAGCACGGCACGCACCAACGTGGGGATCGCGCTTGCCGACGGCCATGCGTACGGCTGGGGCGTCAAAGCCTTCGACGGCACCCTGGAAGGCCCCTGGACTCCATACTGCGGTTTCAAGGTCGACCTGACGCCACCCACTGCTGTCGCTTTCGCTGATTCCAAGGCGTTTCCCCCGCTCGCCAGCGGCCGCACGCCCACCGCACACGCTGGCGACTCCGGGATCACCATCGCCGTCTCCAGCAAGGACGTCCTCCCGACCGGATGTGAGCTGAGCGCCTGCATCAAGAGCGACATCCGCCGATTCGAGTACTCGCTGGACACGCCCATCCCCGTGACGGGTGCCCAGTCGATCGCCGTCACCCCCGACGCGAACGGCGCTGCCACTGCCAACATCCCGATCAACCTCACCGCCCAGCAGTGGGGTACGCACACGCTCTACGTGCAGGCCGTGGACGGGGCGAACAACGCCCGCCCCGCCGGATACAGCTTCTACGCCCCCTGGAACCCGGCGGCTCCGGTCACCGCGGGAGACGTCACAGGGGACGGGATACCTGACACTCTCAGGCCGGACCGCAGCGGAAGCGGCAATTTGCTTCTCATCCCCGGCAACACCGACGCGTCCGCCACCGCGGTCACTGCGTCGACGGCGGCACAGAGTCCCGACAAGACAGGCTGGGACAACTACCTCATCACCCACCGCGGAAGCCTCAGCCAGTCCGGGGTGGACGACATCTTCGCTTACAACAGGAACACCCACCGCCTGTACGCCTACGGAAACGACGCTTCCGGAATCGGCGGGGTCGCCGGACACTTCAGCCTCACCCAGGGCGTCATGCCCATCTCGACCAAGCCGGCGTGCAATCCGGCAGCACAGTGCACCGGGTACGTGACGGACTGGTCGAAGGTCACTCAGATCCTCGCTCCGGGCAGCTTCGACAATCCGCGCGGGCTCGCGGATCTGATCACTGTCGAGGACAACCGTCTTTGGTACTACCCCGGCACCTCATTCGGTGGCTTGCACCTTGACCAGGGCATGCTGCTCAGCTCCGGCGACTGGTCACGTACCACCCTCATTGCGCCGGGCAAGATCGGTGACACTCCCACACTGTGGGCACGCGACGACGCCACCGGCCGCATCTACAGCTACCCGCTGAAGTTCGATGCCAACGGCATCCCCACCACGCTGCTGGCTCCTCCCTCGGCGCAGGCGCCTTCGGCCGCCATCGCAACGCTCGACGCGTCGGTGTACCCGCAGGTCGGCTCTTACGGGGATCTCAACAGCGACGGACGTGCCGACCTGTGGGCGATCAATGCCGTCCAACAGCTCTTGGCCTTCAGCGGGACGACCACCGGTTTCTCGCCGGCGCCCGTTTCCCTCGGCAATCTCAACGTGCCGGCAGCCCAGTGGAAGCTGACCGGCCAGAGCGGTGGCACCACTCCGAGCACCGACGGCAAGTACCCGGCGACGGCGTCCGGCGTCACCTGGTCCGCTGACTCCATCGGCGGCAGCCAGACCACGTACGCGGAGTTCAAGGGCGCCCAGTCGACCATCACTGCCAACGGCCCCGTCATCGACACACGCAAGAGCTTCACCATCAGCACCTGGGCCAAGCCCGGAGCCACGACGAGCATCATCGCCAGTCAGGACCTGAACCGAGCCAGTTCATTCATCCTCTACGCGGACGCCAACTCCTCCCAGTGGCACTTCGCCCTGGCCAACGGTGACACCGATGGATGGCCGTTCGACTACACCTACGCTGCCAATGACGCTGCGCGGTTCACTCCCAATGCATGGACGCGCCTGACCGCCGTCTACAACGCGCAGAGCGGCCTGATGAGCCTGTACGTCAACGGCGTCCTGGCCAGCAGTGGGCACCACCAAGCAGCCACCAGTCCGGCCTCCAGCGGCCCGCTCGTCTTCGGCCGGTTCAAGTCCAACGGTGGGCCGCAGGACAGCCTCACGGGCGGGATAAGCAACTTCGCCGTCTACCCCTACGCAACCGCCCCCGCTGCTCCTGGAACCGCCGGTCCGATCGCACTGACCTCGGCTCCCTCCAACTGCATGGACAACGACTACGCCAGGCCCGACGACGGCAACAAGATCCAGATCGCGCGCTGTAACGGCACGCTGGCCCAGAATTTCGAGGTCAGAGGGGACGGAACGCTCCGCATCCAGGGCAAGTGCGTCGACGCCAGCAACGCCGGAACGGCCAATGCCACCCTGCTCATGCTCTACGCGTGCCATGACAGCCCGAATCAGCAGTTCGTGCCCCGCGGCGACGGCTCCTTCTACAATCCGGTCTCCGGTCGCTGTATCGACCTGGGCAACCTCAACACCGCTCCAGGCACCCAGCTCTGGCTGTACGACTGCAACCTTTCGGACGCTCAACGTTGGAGCATCCCGGCCCTGACCACGGCGTCTCTGCCTGTCCCGGCTCCGTAACAACCCCACGAAATGACGATGGTCTCCCATCCCTCCGGGATGGGAGACCATCGTCATTCGCGGAACCGTGTCCCCCAAGACGCAGAGGCGGACGGCGCGCTCGCGAACCCGGTCGGTCCAGTCGGCCCCCTCACCCTCCGGGCAGGGCTCGACGGCATGACCGGCGGCGCTCACGAGGTCGAGCGTTCACGAGGGTCACCGTCCCGTCATGGCTGACATGGATCAGCGGGGTGATCCGCCCCCCGCTCCAGACCTACCCAGCGTGCCGATGAGACCGTCTCGCCCGCGGCCGCCTCGGCGTGCCGGCGGGTCGATCGCCTCAAAACACTGCTGGTGCGGACCGTCCTGAACCGGGCCGCCGCCCCGCAGGACACCGAGCCGCCGCCCCGTCGCCGTCCGGCCGGTGCCGCCCCGATGGCCCGGCGACACCCGGCCGGCGCCGGGCGGCCCCTAGCCGCGGAAGCCCAGCAGGCCGTGCAGGGCCGCTCCGCCCGCCGAGGGGGGTACCGCGCGGGTGGCGGTGGTCGGCTTCGGGGCCGGCTGGGCGGGGCAGGTGGCGTCCGCCGCCGTGCCCGTCCGCAGGTACGCCGCCACCTTCTCGTCCAGGCACTTGTTGCCGCTCATCGAGATCCCGTGGTTGCCGCCGCCCTCCTCCACCACGAGGGCCGATCCCTTCAGCCGCTCCTTCATGCCGAGCGCGCCCCCGAACGGCGTCGCCGCGTCCTCCGTCGCCTGGAGCAGCAGCGCCGGCGGGAGGTCGGCGTTGGTGACGTCCGGCGCCTTCAGGGGCTCGGTCTTCCAGAACGCGCACGGGGCGTTGTACCAGGCATTGTTCCAGGTCATGAACGGGGCCCGGATGTGGGTGCGCCACATGTCCGCGCGCCACTGGTTCCAGTCCTGCGGCCACGCCGAGTCCCGGCACTGCACCGCCGTGTAGACGCTGTACCCGTTGCCCGCCGAGGGTTCCACCGCCCCGAACCGCTCGTACGCCGCGACCAGCGGCTTGGCGTCCTGGTCGACCGCGTACGCGGAGAAGGCCTCGGCCAGGCTCGGCCAGTAGCCGTTGTAGTAGCCGCCGGGCATGTAGGTGTCCTCCAGCTCCGCCGGACCCACCTTGCCCCCGGCCGGCGTCTCGCGCAGGGCGGCTCGCATCGCGTACCAGCGCCTCTCCACCGCCGCCGGATCGCTGCCGAGCCGGTACTTCCCGTCGTACTGGGCCACCCAGGCGAGGAACGCCTTGTGGCGGGCGTCGAAGGCCAGGTCCTGCGCGAGGTTGTCCTCGTACCAGACCCCGCCCGGGTCGACCACGGAGTCCAGGACCAGGCGGTGCACCCGGCCCGGGTGGAGTTTCGCGTACACGGCGCCCAGGTAGGTCCCGTACGAGTAGCCGAAGTAGCTCACCTTCGGCGCGCCGAGGGCGATGCGCACCGCCTCGATGTCACGGGCGGCGGACACGGTGCCGATGTGGGGGAGCACGTCCGCGTGCTTGGTCTGGCAGGACTCGGCGAAGGCTTTGACCCGGTCCAGGTTGGCCCGCTCGGTCTGCGGCTCCAGCGGTACGGAGTCCGGCCGCACCGGTGCGAAGTGGCTGCCCCCGCAGTCGAGGGCCGGCTCGCTCTTGCCCACCCCCCGCGGGTCGAAGCCGATCACGTCGTACTGGGCGGCCACGTCCTTGGGGAGCGCGGAGGCGATGAACCCGGCCAGCGCGCGCCCGCTGCCCCCGGGTCCGCCGGGGTTGACCAGCAGCGGGCCCTGCGAGGTGGCGGCGGTGTGCGCGACACGGGTCAAGGCCAGCGTGATCTGGCGCCCGGCGGGCCGGTCGTGGTCGAGGGGGACCTTGAGGGAGGCGCACTGAAGCGTCGGATAGCGGGTCGTCGCGCAGCCGGTCCAGCGCAGGGCCGCGGCCGTCTGCGCGGTGCCCTGCCCGTGGGCCTGTGCGGGGCCCTGTGCGGCCGTGACCGGGCCGGTCGCGGCGGTGGCGGCGACGGTGGCGATCGACAGCAGGACGGCGGCACGCTTCTTCAAAGGACCGCGCTTCTTCAAGGTGTGGAGCATGGGGGCCTCCCAGCCGAGGGTTCTGGGCGGAATCGTCCCGGAAACCACGTCTGGAAGACGGGATTGGGCTGTTTATTGGCCCGATCTGATGATCCCCGGGCGGCCGTCCGAGGTCACAGGAGGCTGAGCTGGGTCGGCCCGGCGGCCGCCGGCTCCGCGGGCCGCTCGGGCACCACGGTCCGCCGGGCCGCGCCCCGGCGGGCGGGGCCGATGCCGAATTCCGCCGCGAGCTCGTGGACTTGGCGGGTGATCCGGCGCTGGTACCAGGTCGGCGCGTACGACGCGCCCGCGTACATCCGTTCGTACCGCTCGACCAGGTGCGGGTGGTGTGCGGCCAGCCAGGCGGTGAACCACTCGCGCGCCCCGGGCCGCAGATGGAGTACGAGGGGTGTCACGGAGGTCGCGCCGGAATCGGCGATGGCCCGGACGGTCTCGCGCAACTGCTCCGGGGAGTCTCCGAGGAAGGGGATCACCGGGGCCATCAACACCCCGCATTCGATGCCGGCGTCGGTGAGGGTCCGTACGGCGCCCAGCCGGGCGGCGGGGGAGGGCGTTCCGGGTTCCACGGTCCGCCACAGGGCGGTGTCGGTGAAGCCGACGGAGACGGAGATGCCGACCTCGGTGACCTCCGCGGCCTCCTGGAGGAGGGGGAGGTCGCGCAGGATCAGCGTCCCCTTGGTCAGGATGGAGAAGGGGTTGGCGCGGTCGCGCAGGGCCTCGATGATCCCCGGCATCAGCCGGTAGCGGCCCTCGGCGCGCTGGTAGCAGTCCACGTTGGTGCCCATGGCGACGTGCGCACCGGTCCAGCGCCGTGAGCCGAGCTCCCGGCGCAGCAGCTCCGGGGCGTTGGTCTTGACGACGATCTGGCTGTCGAAGCCGATGCCGGTGTCGAGGTCGAGGTAGCTGTGGGTCTTGCGGGCGAAGCAGTACACGCAGGCGTGGCTGCACCCGCGGTACGGGTTCACCGTCCACTCGAACGGCATCCGCGAGGCCCCCGGCACCCGGTTGAGGAGGGAGCGGGCGCGTACCTCGTGGAAGGTGATCCCGCGGAACTCGGGGGTGTCGAAGGTCCGCGTGACGACGGAATCCGCCTCGAACAGTCCCCGCGCCCGTTCCGGCGTCCCGGGCCCGTCGGTCAGATCGTCCCAGCGCATCGGCGCCTCCCTCGGTAGCTCGGACCCCGAGAATAGAACAAACGTTCCCATGATCGTGCGGAATCCTTCCCTGCGCCTCCCGGGCCCGGTCCGCTGTCCGTCCGGCCGGATTTGGGACGCCCGGGCCCGGAGTGGTTGGCTTGCCGCGACGAGCTGACACAATTGCTGGAGGAACAGGTATGGCGCAGGTCGAGGCCACCACGGAGCGGATCATCGCGGCCGACGCGGAGACCGTGTTCGACGCGCTGGCGGACTACAGCGGAACCCGGGGCAAGCTGCTGCCCGAGCACTTCAGCGAGTACGAGGTGCGCGAGGGCGGCGACGGCGAGGGCACCCTCGTCCACTGGAAGCTCCAGGCCACCAGCAAGCGCGTGCGCGACTGCCTGCTGGAGGTCACCGAGCCCACCGACGGCCAGCTCGTGGAGAAGGACCGCAACTCCAGCATGGTCACCACCTGGGTCGTCACCCCGGCCGGCGAGGGCAGGTCCAAGGCCGTCGTCACCACCGTCTGGAACGGCGCGGGCGGCATCGGCGGCTTCTTCGAGCGCACCTTCGCCCCCAAGGGCCTCGGCCGCATCTACGACACCGTGCTGGCCAACCTCGCCGCCGAAGTCGAGCGCTGAGCAAGCGGGTTGACGGTGAGGCCGAGGACGCGGCCTCACCGGTTCGGGTGAACTGACCGCCCGCGGGCGGTGAGGGGGGCGGGCGTCGGCGCTGCGCCTTCGTCGGCCGCCACTTCGCCGGGCGTGGCCCCCGGGCCGTGAGGGCCTTCGCGGTCTAGGGTGGGCAGAGCGCGGGCGGCGCCCGTCCGCGTCGTTCGCGCCGTGCGCCGTCGACCGCCCGGGGGCCCGATGAAGATCCTCATCTCCGCCGACATGGAAGGCGCCACCGGCGTCACCTGGCCCGCCGACGTGCTGCCCGGCACCCCGCAGTGGGAACGCTGCCGGCCCCTGTTCACCTCCGACGTGAACGCCGCCGCGCTCGGCTTCTACGACGGCGGCGCCGACCAGGTCCTCGTCAACGAGGCCCACTGGACGATGCGGAACCTGCTGCTGGAGCAGCTCGACGAGCGGGTCGAGATGCTCACCGGCCGCCACAAGTCCCTCTCCATGGTCGAGGGCGTCCAGCACGGAGACGTCGACGGCGTCGCCTTCGTCGGCTATCACACCGGCGCCGGCGCCGAGGGCGTCCTCGCCCACACCTACCTCGCCAACTCCATCACCGGCGTCTGGCTGAACGGGGTCCGCGCCGGCGAGGGGCTGCTCAACGCGCACGTCGTCGCCGAATTCGGCGTCCCGGTCATCCTGGTCACCGGCGACGACCTGACCTGCGCCGACGCCGCCGGGTACGCCCCCGGCGCGGTGACCGTCGCCGTCAAGGACCACGTCTCCCGCTACGCCGCGGTGTGCCGCACCCCCGCCCGCACCGCCGCCGACATCAGGGCCGCCGCCAAGGAGGCGGCGGCGCTCGCCGTACGCCGCGAGCCCGTGCGCGGCGGTCCGTTCACCGTCGAGCTGGAGTTCGACGCCGAGCACCTCGCGATGGCCGCCACGGTCGTCCCGGGCGTCGAGCGGTCCGGGGAGCGCAGGGCCGCGTACAGCAGCGGGACCATGTACGAGGGGATCCGGACGTTCAAGGCGGTCACGACGGTCGTCTCGGCGGCCGTGGAGGAGCAGTATGGCTGACATGCCCGCAGTCACCCCCCACGACCCGGTCGACCAGGTCGCGCTCGACGAGGTCGTCGCGTTCACCGCCGACCTCATCCGGATCGACACCACCAACCGCGGCGGCGGCGACTGCCGCGAGCGCCCCGCCGCCGAGTACGCGGCGGAGCGGCTCGCCGCCGCCGGCCTGGAGCCGGTGCTGCTGGAACGCACCCCCGGCCGCACCAACGTCGTGGCCCGGATCGAGGGCAGCGACCCGTCCGCCGAGGCCCTCCTCGTCCACGGGCACCTCGACGTGGTCCCCGCCGAGGCCGCCGACTGGAGCACCGACCCCTTCTCCGGAGAGGTCCGCGACGGGGTGGTCTGGGGCCGCGGCGCCGTCGACATGAAGAACATGGACGCGATGGTGCTGGCCGTCGTACGTGCCTGGGCCCGGGCGGGGGTGAAGCCGCGCCGGGACATCGTCGTCGCCTACACCGCCGACGAGGAGGACAGCGCGGTCGACGGCTCCGGCTACCTCGCCGACCACCACGCGCGCCTCTTCGAGGGGTGCACGGAGGGCCTGAGCGAGTCCGGCGCCTTCACCCTGCACACCGGTCCCGGCCGGGCCGTCTACCCGATCGCCGCCGGTGAACGCGGAACCGCCTGGCTCAAGTTGACCGCGCACGGTACGACCGGCCACGGATCCAAGCCCAACCGGGCCAACGCCGTCACCCGGCTCTCCGCCGCCGTGGCCCGGATCGGCGCGTACGAGTGGCCCGTGCGGCTCACCGACACCGTCACCGCCTGCATCACCGAACTCGCCGCCCTGGAAGGCGTGGCCGTGGATCCCCGCAGCCGCGGCTTCGACCTCGACACCGTCCTCCCCAAGCTCGGCCCGGCCGCCGCCCTGGTCGAGGCGACGGTCCGCAACAGCGCCAACCCGACCATGGTCAACGCCGGTTACAAGCTCAACGTGGTCCCCGGACACGCCACCGCCTACGTCGACGGCCGGACGCTCCCGGGCGGCGAGGCCGAGTTCCTGGCCACCCTGGACGAGCTCACCGGACCCGACGTCACCTGGGAGTTCCACCACCGCGAGGTGGCACTCGAAGCCCCCGTGGACGGGCGGACCTACGAGATCCTGCGCCGGTCCGTGGAACGCTTCGACCCCGAGTCGCACGTGGTGCCGTTCTGCATGGCGGGTGGCACCGACGCCAAGCAGTTCTCCCGCCTCGGGATCACCGGCTACGGCTTCTCCCCGCTGAAGCTGCCCCCCGGCTTCGACTACTGGTCCCTCTTCCACGGCGTGGACGAGCGGGTCCCCGTCGACGCCCTGCACTTCGGCGTCCGCGTCCTCGACCACGCCCTGCGGGCCCTGTGATGGGGAGCCGGTGATGGCGGTGCCGGCCGGGCCCTACGGCAGCTGGCCCTCGCCCCTCGACGCCGCCCTCGCCGCCTCCCACGACGGCAGGCCCGAGTACGTCGGCACCGTCGGCCCGGAAGTGTGGTGGACCGAACCCCGGCCGGCAGAGGGCGGCCGCCGCGCGCTGGTGCGCCGCCCCGCGGCCGGCGGCCCCCCGGACTGCGTGCTGCCCCCGCCGTGGAACGTCCGCAGCCGGGTCACCGAGTACGGCGGCCGCCCCTGGGCCGGCGCCGAACGGCCGGCGGGCGGGCCGCTGCTGGTGTTCGTCCACTTCGCCGACCAGCGGCTGTACGCGTACGAGCCGGACGCGCCCGGCGGCCCCGCGCCGCGACCGCTGACCCCGCTCTCCGCGGTCGGCGGCGGGCTGCGCTGGGCGGACCCGGTCCTGCGGGACGGCGAAGTCTGGTGCGTCCTGGAGGAGTTCACCGGCCCGGCGCCCACCGACGTACGGCGTGTGGCGGCCGCCGTACCGCTGGACGGATCGGCGGCCGAGGACCGCTCCCGGGTGCGCGAACTCACCGACGACCGGCACCGTTTCACCACCGGCCCCCGGCTGTCCCCCGACGGCCGGCGAGCCGCCCGGCTGGTGTGGGACCACCCCCGGATGCCGTGGGACGGCACCGAGGTGGAGGTCTCCGAGATCGCGCCCGACGGCACCCTGACCGGGGCCCGTACCGTGCTCGGCGGCCCCGCCGAGTCCGTGGCGCAGGTGGAGTGGACGGCCGACGGGAGCCTGCTCGCCGTGAGCGACCGCAGCGGCTGGTGGAACCCGTACCGGGTGGACCCCGACACCGGGGCCGCCGTCAACCTCTGTCCGCGCGAGGAGGAGTTCGGCGGCCCCCTGTGGAAGCCGGGGCTGAGCTGGCTGGCCCCGCTGTCCGACGGGCTCGTCGCCGTCCTGCACGGCCAGGGCTCCTGCGTGCTCGGAGCCCTCGATCCGGACAGCGGCGACCTGGTGGACGCCGCCGGGCCGTGGACCGCCTGGCAGCCCGCCCTCGCCGCGTACGGCACCCGGGTCTACGGGGTCGCCGCCAGCCCGCGCAGCGCCTACGAGGTGGTGGAGCTGAACACCGAGGACGGGCACGCCCGGGTGGTGGGCGCGGCCGGGACCGACCCGGTGGACCCGGCGTACTACCCCGAACCGCAGAGCCGGACCTTCCTCGGCCCCGGCGGCCGCGAGGTCCACGCGCACGTCTACCCGCCGCACCACCCCGCCCGCCGGGCCCCCGCCGACGAACTGCCGCCCTACGTGATCTGGGCGCACGGCGGCCCCACCGACCACGTGCCGCCCGTACTCGACCTGCACATCGCCTACTTCACCTCGCGAGGCATCGGCGTGGCCGAGGTGAACTACGGCGGCTCCAGCGGGTACGGGCGGGCCTACCGGGAACGGCTGCGCGAGCAGTGGGGCGTCGTCGACGTCGAGGACTGCGCGGCGGTGGCCCGGGTGCTGGCGGCGGAGGGCACCGCGGACCCGGACCGGCTCGCCATCCGGGGTGCCAGCGCGGGCGGCTGGACGGCGGCGGCCTCGCTGGCCGCCACCGATCTGTACGCCTGCGCCGCGATCATCTACCCCGTGCTGGACCTGCTCGGCTTCGCCGAGGAGACCCACGACCTGGAGTCCCGCTACGTCGACGGCCTGGCCGGACCGCCCCAGACCCTTCCCGTACGGTGCCGGGAACGCTCCCCGCTGGCCCGCGCCGACCGGATCACCGCACCGTTCCTGCTGCTCCAGGGACTGGACGACCCGGTGTGCCCGCCGGCCCAGGCGGAGCGCTTCCTCGCCGCGATGCGGGGCCGCGCCGTGCCGCACGCGTACCTCGCCTTCGAGGGCGAGGGCCACGGCTTCCGGCGGGCGGACACCATGGTCCGGGCCCTGGAGGCCGAACTCTCCCTGTACACCCAGGTTTTCGGGATCGAGCGCACGGACGTCCCGCGGCTGCGGCTGGAGGCCTGACGGGTCAGGCGGTGTCCTGACGGGAGGAGCTGTGCAGCCAGACCCGGAGCGGGCCGAGCACGGTGAAGCCGTGGCGCACCGCGGTGTCGAGGTCGTCGCCGGACTCGTAGCCGACCACGGGAAGGTCCGGCCACAGCTGCGCCACAGCGGTGAGGCCGCCCCGCCAGGCCTCGTCGGCCGGGGTGCCCTCGGCGGTGAACACGTTGGAGAGGCCGACGACCCCGGCCGCGACGCTCGCGACGGCCCCGGCGACGACCACCCCGCCCGCCGAACCCGCCAGCAGGGCGATGTCCCCGGTCAGCAGCCCGGGGTGGAACAGGCCGGTGCACTCCCCGCCGTCCCAGGCGGTCTCCCATGCCTCCAGCTCCGCCACGGTGCGGACGCGCGACCACTCCAAGCCGGGGGCCGCCGGAACCGGGACGCCGGCCGGGCGGTGGATCCAGCGGGCCTCGAAGAGCACCTCGAACCCCGCAGGGCCCAGGTCGAGGTCGGCGAAGCTGTCCTTGACCGAGCAGCCGGGGGAGTCGGTGTCCGTCCCGGCCAGCAGCGCCGCGGCCGAGGCGTGGCGGGTGAGGGTCACGGCGTCGGGGTACAGGGGCGGGGTCCGGCGGGCACTGCTCCAGCCATCGGCCGAGAACGCGCCGCCGCGGCAGACCGCGGCGCACCACTCGGCGTTGTTGCGTGCCGCCGCCGGCAGGAGTTCTTCGGTGTTCGGGGTGGTGATCACGCGGGGCATCCTGGCACACGCCCTAACCTGGCCGGATGTCATCTTCCGCGCACCTCCGCGAGGGGCCCCGGATCGGCCTGCGCCCCTTCCGGCTCGCCGACGGCCCCGAGTTCACCGCCCGCGCCCGCGAGAGCCGGGCACTGCACCGCCCGTGGCTGGCGCCGCCGGCGACGCCCGAGGAGTACGAGCCGTACGCGCGGCGGCTGATCGAGGGCGAGGGGGACGGGGCCCGGGCGGGCTACCTGGTGTGCGAGCGGGAGACCGGCGCCATCGGCGGCTTCGTCAACATCAACAACATCGTCCGCGGCGCCTTCCAGTGCGGGGCGCTCGGCTACGGCGCGTTCGCGCACGCCGCCGGGCGCGGGCTGATGCGGGAGGCGCTCGGGCTGGTGGTCGACCACGCCTTCACCCCCGCCGACGCGGGGGGCCTGGCCCTGCACCGCCTGGAGGCCAACATCCAGCCGGGCAACACGGCGTCCCTCGCGCTGGTGCGCGGGGCCGGCTTCCGACTGGAGGGCTTCTCCCCGGAGTTCCTGTACGTGGAGGGGGCCTGGCGGGACCACGAGCGCTGGGCCCTGACCGCCGGAACGCCGCGCCGGCGACCGGAGTCCGCGTAACGCTCCGGCCAGGGCTTTGCGTAATCCTGACCGGTGGTGATCTGCGGAACCCCTGTGCACCGGCCGCCGTGGCGTGTTCCATTTCCTGCATGGCCACCACCGTCCGCCGCGCCGTACTGACCCTGCCCGCAGCTCCCTTGGGGCCCGAGAACCCGCTCCCGGCCCTCCGCGCGCCCGCCGAGGCCCACACCCTGGACGAGCGGTCCCGCGAAGGCCTCCCGCGCGACATGGCACGGCAGATCGGCTACGAGCCGCTCCGGTCGCTGTTGCCCGTCCGGCTCCGGGACGGGTACCAACGCCGGCGCCAGGAGCGCGACTTCGAGGCGATCGTCATCGAGAACGCGCACCTGCGGGCCACCGTCCTGCCCGGGCTCGGCGGCCGGGTGCACTCGCTGGTGCACGTCCCCACCGGACGCGAACTGCTGTACCGCAACCCGGTGTTCCAGCCGGCCAACTTCGCCCTGAACGGTGCCTGGTTCTCCGGCGGGATCGAGTGGAACATCGGCGCCACCGGCCACACCACCCTCTCCTGCGCCCCGCTGCACGCCGCGCTCGTCCCGGCTCCGGACGGGGGCGTCATGGTACGGCTGTGGGAATGGGAACGGCTGCGCGACCTGCCCTTCCAGGTGGACCTGTGGCTGCCGCAGGACGCGGAGTTCCTCTACGTGGGCGTCCGCGTGCGCAACCCGCACGAGCGGCCCGCGCCCGTCTACTGGTGGTCCAACACCGCCGTCCCGGAGAACCCCGGCACCCGGGTGCTCGCCCCCGCCGACGAGGCCTGGCACTTCGGGTACGAGCGGTCCCTGCGCCGGATCCCCGTCCCGCAGTGGGAGGGCGCCGACCGCACCTACCCGCTGGACAGCTCCTACCCGGCCGACTTCTTCTACGAGGTCCAGGACGGGGCCCGGCCGTGGATCGCCTCCCTGGACGCCGACGGGCGCGGTCTCGTCCAGACGTCCACGGCCCGGCTGCGCGGGCGCAAGCTGTTCGTGTGGGGCGCGGGCGAGGGCGGCCGGCGCTGGCAGGAGTGGCTGACGGCGCCCGGCACCGGCGGCTACGCGGAGATCCAGGCGGGACTGGCCCGCACCCAGCTGGAGCACGTACGGCTGGAGCCCGGGGCGGAGTTCAGCTGGCTGGAGGCGTACGGGCCGCTGACCGCGGATCCCGCGGCGGTGCACGGGCCCGACTGGGCGGCGGCCCGCGGCGAGGCGCTGCGGGCCCTGGACGCCGCACTGCCGGGCGAGCTGGTCGAGGAGGCGTACAAGGCGTGGCGCGGAGCGGCCGACACCGAACCGGGGGAACGCCTGGCGGTGGGCTCGGGGTGGGGGGCGCTGGAGGTGCTGTGCGCGGGCCACAAGCTGCCCGGCACCCCCTTCGAGGAAGCCGTGCTCGGCGAGGAGCAGGCGCCCTGGCTGGAGCTGTGGCGCACCGGGGTCTTCCCGACCCCCCGACGGGTGGCGCCGCCGGGGCCGAGCCTGGTGGCCCCGCACTGGCGGGACATGCTGGAGACGGCCCCGGCGGAGCCGCTGACCGAATACCACCTGGGCGTGGCGCAGTGGCATGCCGGCGATGTGGCCCAGGCGGTCCGCAGCTGGGAGCGGGGCCTCGCGCTGGCGCCCTCGCGCTGGCCGCTGCTGCGCTGCCTGGCGGTGGCCGACCTGCTGGCGGGTGACCGGGACCGGTCGGCCGAGCGCTACGCGGAGGCCTTCGACGACCTGATGGCGGAGAGCCGGGGCGGTGATCCGTGGACGGCCGCCGAGTGCGCGCTGGGAGGGGAGGCGATGGCGGCCCTGCTGGCGGCGGGCCGCCTGCCCGCGGCGCGTTCGGTGTGGGAGCGGCTGCGGCCGGCCCTGCGGGAGCAGGGCCGGTTCCGGCTGCTCGCCGCCCGGCTGCTCGCGGCGGAGGGCCATGTGGGCGCGGCCCGGCGGGTGTTCGAGGACGGCTTCGAGCTGCCGGACCTGCGGGAGGGGGACGAGATCCTCTCCGAGGTCTGGTCCCGCCTGACGGACCGCCCCCTCCCGCCGTCCTACGACTTCCGCATGCGCCCGCCCGGCTGACGCACCGCCGCCGGATCAGGCGCGGCAGAGGATTTCGCCGTGCAGGACCGAGAACCAGGCGTCCGGGGCCGCGGCCCAGCGGTGCCAGGAGTCCGCGATCGCGGTCAGGTCCGCGGGGGTGGTGTGGCCGCCCCCGGTCGCGATCGCCGCGTACGACGAGGCCGTCGTCCGGTCCGCCCACAGTGCCGACCACCAGGCGACCTCCTCCGGCTCGGCGAAGCACCAGGCCGTCGCCGAGGAGGCCACCTCGGTGAAGCCCGCCGCCCTCGCCCACGCGAGCAGGCGGCGTCCGGCGTCCGGTTCGCCGCCGTTGGCGCGGGCCACCCGCCGGTACAGGCCCAGCCACTCCTCCAGGCCCGGTTCGGCCGGGTACCAGGTCATCGCCGCGTAGTCCGCGTCCCGCGCGGCGACCACCCCGCCCGGCCGGCACACGCGCCGCATCTCGCGCAGTGCCTGCACCGGGTCACCGACGTGCTGGAGCACCTGGTGCGCGTGGACCACGTCGAAGGAGCCGTCCGGGAAGTCCAGCGCGTGGACATCGGCCGTGGCGAAGGAGACGGCGCCGGCCAGGCCCCGCTCCTTCACGTACGCCGAGGCCTGTTCCACCACGTCCCGCGCGGCGTCCACCGCCGTGACGTGTCCGCCCGGGGAGACCAGTTCCGCCAGGTCCGCCGTGATGGTGCCCGGTCCGCAGCCCACGTCCAGGACCGACATCCCGGGACGCAGCTCACCGATCAGGTACGCCGCCGAGTTGGCGGCCGTGCGCCAGCGGTGGGAGCGCAGCACCGACTCGTGGTGGCCGTGCGTGTAGACGGCCTTCTCGTGGGGACTCATGGACGGATCCTCCTCGTCGAAGCGTTGTGGCCACCGTAAACGATCAGCCCGTCATATGAGATCTGCGTTTTGACATGTGGACAGAAGCCTTGCGGCCACTGGGGAGATGCCAGGTCGGTGGCAGGGCGAAGCAGGGGCGAGGACAGTGGGCTGAAGAGGCATGACACCCCTGCGGAGGACGGTGACCCCCATGCCGGACACGCTGCTCGAAACGAACGCCGAGGCGCTGCGGCTCTTCGGCGAGCGCGTGCGCGCCGTCGAGGACGACCAATGGGGCGCACCCACCCCCTGCACCGAGTGGACCGTGCGCGACCTGGTCAACCACGTCACCGCCGAGCAGCTCTGGATCCCGCCACTGGTCGGCGAGGGCCGCACCGTCGAGGAGGTGGGCGACCGCTTCTCCGGTGATGTGCTCGGCGACGATCCCCTCGCCTCCTGGGAGCGGGCCGCGGCCGCCGCGCAGGCGGCCTTCTCGGCGCCCGGCGCCCTGGACCGCACGGTCACGCTCTCCTACGGGCCCTCGCGCGGCGCGGCGTACTGCTCGGAGCTGACCGCCGACTGCGTCGTGCACACCTGGGACCTGTCCCGGGCCCTCGGAGCCGAGGAGCGGCTGCCGGACGGGCTGGTCGAGTTCTCCCTCAAGGAGGTCATGCCCTATGCGGACGGGCTCGCGGCGAGCGGGATGTACGCCGAGCCGCTGGAGGTGCCCGCGGGCGCCGACGCCCAGACGCGGCTGCTGGCCCTGCTGGGCAGACGGGCCTGATCCCGCCGCCCTGCCCGGGCCGTTCCCGGCGGCGGGCGAGGGGCGGCGGGCGATAACAGGCGTACCGCCGGGAACAACCGTATAAAGGGCTTGCGGTAGGCGGAGCACACGGCGAGTCGGCGACGGACGGGAAGGGCAGGGCGCGGTGTCGGGCACGGAGGGGCTGCAGCGGACGGCGGAGGGCCGCGGTCCGGTCCGGTACGGGCCGCTCGCGCCCCAGCCGGGCCTGCCCGTCCTGCCCGAGCTCACTGCCGTGATCGCCGCGGCCGCCGAGCGTTCCGCCCCCGAACCCCCGGGCGGCGGGGAGCCGGTACGCGCCGCCGCCTGCCGGCACTGGGAGCGGCGCGGCCTCGCCACCGAACCGGAGCACGTGGCCGCCGGGCCCGGAGCACCCGCCGTCCTTCTCGCGCTGCTCGGCGCGTTCGGCGGCGACGTGATGCTGCCGCGGCCCTGCCCCGCCTGGTGGACCCCCCAGGTCCGGCTGCTGGGCCGTCGGGCCTACCACGTGCCGACCCCCGCCGAGTGCGGGGGCGTACCGGATCCGTACGCCCTGTTGGAGACCGTACGGCGGGTGCGTGCCGAAGGCGGGGACCCGCGGGTCCTGCTGCTCTCGGTCGCCGACGACCCCACCGCGACCGTGCCCCCGCCCGAGCTGCTGCGCGAGGCGTGCGAGGCCGCCGCGTCCGCAGGGCTGTTCGTCGTCAGCGACGAAAGCTGGCGCGACACCGTCCACCGGCCGCACGAGACCCTGGTGCTCAGCCCCGCCGAGATGCTCCCCGACGACGCCGCCGTCCTCCTCGACCTGTCCGGCGCACTGCTGCCGGCGGGTTGGCCCGCCGCCGTGGTCCGCTTCCCCGGGACCCCGCGCGGAACCTGGCTCCAGGCCCGCACCCTCGACATGCTCACCGCGACGGGCGCGATGGTGGCGGGCCCGGTCGCCGGCGCGGCCGCGCACGCCCTCGACGAGCCCGACGCCGTCTCCGGCCGCGCCCGGGCGGCCGCCGCGCTGCACGGGGCGGTCGCCGCCGCCGCGCACCGCCGAGTCCTGGCCGTCGGCGCGCTCGCCCTGCCGCCGCAGGCGGGCCGCCACCTGTACGCCGACCTGACCCCGCTGCGGGAGGGACTGGCCGGCCACGGGGTCCGCGACGCGATGGAACTGGAGGACTACCTCGGCGGCAGGCTCGGCGTACCCACGCCCGGCGGCCAGCGGTTCGCCGACGAACTCGGTGCGCTGCGGGTCCGGTTGTCGACGGGGCCGCTGCTGGGTGCCACCCCCGAGGAGCGGCTCGCCGCGCTCACCGCGCGCGATCCCCTCGCACTGGACCACGTGCGGGGCGCCCTGGACCGCCTCGGATCGGTACTGGCCGGGCTCGCCTCCTGAAACGACCTGCGGTGAAGGGAGACTTCGCGATGAGGGACCGGACTGACGCCCCGCCGGCCGACCCGCCGGGCGGCCGCGCGGCAGCGGTACGGACCGCCGTCCCCCCGGCCGCGCCGTCCGCACCCGCGCCGTCCGCGCCCGCGCCACCACCTCCCGCACCGGCCACCGCACCGCGCCCGCTCGGCGAACTCCGCCACTGGCCCGCCTCCTTCGCGGACCGGCTCACCACCCCGCTGCCCGGGGTCCGCGCCTTCGCCCGGCTGGCCCGTGAAGGCGCCTTCCGGCCCGGCCCCGAAGGGCTGCGCGGGATCCCCGACCTGCCGTACGCGCCCGGCCCGCTCCCCACCGTGGCCGCCGGCCGCATCGGAGCGACCTGGGCGGGCCACGCCAGCTGGGTGCTGCGGGTCGGCGGGCTGACCGTCCTCACCGACCCGGTCTGGTCCCGGCGGATCCTGGGAACCCCCGCCCGGATGACGCCCGTCGGCGTGCGCTGGGAGGACCTGCCGCCGGTGGACGCGGTGGTGATCAGCCACAACCACTACGACCACCTCGACGCCCCCACCCTGAGGCGGCTGCCCCGGCACACCGCGCTCTTCGTCCCGGCGGGCCTCGCCCGCTGGTGCCGCCGCCGTGGCTTCACCCGGGTCACGGAGCTCGACTGGTGGGAGTCGGCCGAACTGGGCGGCGTACGCTTCGAGTTCGTACCGGCGCACCACTGGTCGAAGCGGTCCCTGATCGACACCTGCCGGACGCTGTGGGGCGGCTGGGTCCTCACCGACGTCCGCGCCGCCGGCGGGCCGGAACCGAGGAAGGTCTACTTCGCCGGCGACACGGGGTACGGCCACTGGTTCGGGCAGATCGGCCGGCGGCATCCGGGCATCGACCTGGCGCTGCTGCCGATCGGGGCCTACGCGCCCCGGTGGTGGCTGAGTGATGTCCACGCCGACCCGGAAGAGGCCGTACAGGCGTGCCGGGACGTCGGGGCGCGGCGGATGGCGCCCATGCACTGGGGCACTTTCGTCCTGTCGGCCGAGCCGGTGACGGAGCCGCTGGAGCGGGTACGGGCGGCATGGTCCCGCGCCGGCCTCGCCCGCGAGGACCTGTGGGACCTGCCCATCGGCGCCTCCCGCACCTGCTGAGGGGGATCACGGCCGGACGCGGCGCCACAGCGCCGGACCCGCGCTGACCAGCAGCGCCAGGCCCACCGCCAGGGCCACGCCCTTCCACGGCTCGGAGAACAGCGAGCCGCCGAGGATGCCGATCAGCCCGTACGTCGCCGCCCACGCCAGGCACGCCGGTGCGTCCCCGCGGGCGAAGCGGCGCAGCGGGAGCTGCGCCAGCAGGCAGGCGAGCATCACCGGCATCCGGCCCGCGGGAACCAGCCGCGAGAGCACCAGCACCAGCACTCCGTGCCGCTCCAGCTTCACCTGCGCCTGCGCGAGCCGCTCCGGGGTCGCCCGGCCGCGCAGCCCCTCCAGCCACCGCGAGCCGCCGCGGGAACGCACCCCGCGCATGCCCAGCCAGTACAGCGCCACGTCGCCGGTGAAGGCGGCCAGGGCGGACACCCCGAACACGAGCAACACCCCGAGGGGCAGCGGCTGCTGGTGGAAGGCCACCACCGCCGCCGAACTCACCAGCGCCCCCGTCGGGATCACCGGCACCAGCGCGCCCAGCGCCACCAGCACGAACAACGCCGGGTAGCCGACCGCCTGCCCGGTGCTCTCCGGCGGCACCTGACCGGCTGCCGCCACCACGGCGTGCCAGCTCACGGAAGCCGTACCCGTTCGCCGTGGTCCGGGACGCGGACGGCCACCTTCGGCGCGAGCTGCCGCGCCCGGCGCTCGAACTCGGCGCCCGGCGCATGGAATTCGTGCGGCCGCACCGCGTCCATCCCGATCGGCCAGTACGTCCCGTAGTGCACCGGCACCGCCGCGGCCGGCGCCAGCGCGGCCACCGCCTGCGCCGCCCGGCCCGCGTCCAGGTGCCCGGGCCCCAGGTACGGGCCCCAGCCGCCCACCGGCAGCAGCGCCACGTCCACCGGGCCGACCTCCTGCGCCATCGCGTCGAACCACCCGGTGTCCCCGGCGAAGTACGTGCGCGCAGCCCCCTGCACCACGTACCCGAGCGCCGGCGCGAGCCGGGGCCCGAACGGCAGCCGCCGCCCGTCGTGCCGCGCGCGCACCGCCCGTACCCGTACGCCCTCCCGTACGCCGACCTCGTCGCCCGCGGCCACCTCCGTCACCGCCAGCCCGCGCGCCCCCGCCACCCGGACGAGCCCCGGCACGGCCCGGCGCGCCCCGCGCGGCACCAGCAGCCGGGTCCCGGGCGCCAGCCGCGCCAGCGACGGCAGATGCAGATGGTCCGCGTGCAGATGCGACACCAGGACCACGTCCGCCTCCGCGGCCTCCGGCGGGGGCACCTCCCCGCGCCGCCGCAGATGCGCCAGGCGCCGGGCGAACAGCGGGTCCGTCAGCAGCCGGACGCCGGAATCCTCGACCGTGCAGGTGGCGTGCCCCCACCAGGTGATCTCCACCGCACCCGGCCTCCTCCCGCTCCCCGTGCTCACGGTCGAGCCTAGATCCTGCCCCGCTCGGGAGCCCCGAACCGGAGGGGTCCGCCCCCTCCTCGCGGGCGGCCGATCGGAGTAGGGTCGGGCGGCATGGATGAGCTGCGCGTGGCCGCGATCGCCAGCCTGGCCCCGCTTGAGGATCTGGACGCCGACCCGTTCGCCGTGGACACCCGGAGCCAGCACGCCATGTGCGCGCGCTGGGCTGCCGACCGGGGCTACGTGGTGACGCGGGAGCTGCTCTTCTACGGGCTGCGTGCCGACCACTGCGGCATCTGGTGCGACGTCGACTCCGGGCAGATCGACCTGTTCGTCGCCCCCAACCAGCGGGTCCTCGCGCGCGCCCTGCGCTCCGTCGAGGAGTTCACCGCCGAGTGCAGGCGCCGCGGCGTACGGCTGGAGACCGCCGGACTCGACGAGCCGCGGTACACCTCCGCGATGAAGGCCGAGGTCCACCGGCGGCTGTCCATGCCGACCGCCGGCTACGACGGCACATGACCCCGCGCGCCCTCCCGCCCGACGCCCCACGAGGCGGCGGGGACCGGGTGGGCGGCGCGCGCCCGCGGGCATCTCCCCGGTGGGAAGACACGAGGCGGGTACGGCGTGCGGCGAGGACGGTGGCGGACCACGGGCAGCGCCCTGGCACGGGTGATCGTCGTCTGGGCGGTGTCCACCCTCACCCTGCTCGCACTGGCCGGACTCCTCCCGGACTTCCGGCTGCGCTCCGGCGACGACGACAGCCTCACGCAGATCGGGCTGACCGCGGCCTGGGGGGCGGGGGCCTTCGGCCTGTTGAGCGCCCTCGTATGGCCGCTGCTGGTGCGGGCCCTGCTGCTGGTGCCCGCCCTGGTGCTCGGCCTGCTGGTCTTCTTCCTCAACGGGTCGCTGCTGCTGATCGCGCTCAGCCTGATCCCCTCCGGGGGCGGGGAGGCGGAACCGGAGACCGCCGTCGTGGTGGCCGCGGTGATGTCCGCCGTCGCGTCGGCGACCTCGACGGCGCTCGCGGTGCGCGACGACGGGGCGTACCGGCGCAGGCTCTACCGGCTCGCCGCCCGCCGCCGCGGAAGGGGCGGCCGCGGCGGGCCCGGCACGGCCGCGCCCGGCGTGCTCATGCTCCAGCTGGACGGCGTTGGGTACGAGGCGCTGCGCCATGCCGCAGGCAGCGGGGTGATGCCCACGGTGGCCGGCCGGCTCGGCGGCAGCCACCGCCTCACCTCCTGGCGCACCGACTGGTCCAGCCAGACCGGAGCCAGCCAGCTCGGCATCCTGCACGGCTCCGCCTTCGACGTGCCTGCGTTCCGCTGGTACGAGAAGGACACCGGCGAGGTGGTGGTCTGCAACCGGCCGACCAGTGCCGCCGAGCTCCAGCGGCGTGCGATCGCCCGCACCGGGGACGGCGGACTGCTCACGCTGGACGGGGCCGGACGCGGCAACCTGTTCAGCGGCGGCGCCGACCAGCTGGCGCTGGTGCTGTCGGTGTCGGCGCGGCGGGGCCGGGCGAACCGGTCCCGCGCGGGCTATTTCGCGTACTTCTCCGATCCGGCCAACGCCGTCCGCACCGCGCTGTCCTTCGCCGCGGAGGTGGTACGGGAGGTCGGGCAGTCGTTGCGGGCGCGGCTGCGGGCGGAGCAGCCGAGGGTGGCGCGGGGCGGGCTGTACCCGCTGATCCGGGCCTTCGCCACGGTGGTCGAGCGGGACGTCGTCGTCGCGGCGGTGATCGGCGACATGCTGGCGGGACGTACGGCGATCTACGCGGACCTGGTCGGCTACGACGAGGTCGCCCACCACTCGGGGCCCCGCAGCCGGGACACCGACCAGGTGCTGGCCCGTATCGACCGCAGCCTCGCGCTCCTGGCCCGGGTCGCCGAGCACGCGCCGCGGGAGTACCGGATCGTGCTGCTGTCGGACCACGGCCAGAGCCCGGGGGAGACATTCCTTGCCCGGTACGGGCTGACCCTGAAGGATCTGGTCCGGGCGGGCTGCGGGCTGCCGGTCTCCCGCCGGGCGGGCCGCACGCACAGTGGCGCCGAGGCCCGCGCCGCCGTCCTCGCCGCGCTCCACCGGCCGGTGGAGGAGGGGGAGCAGGCCCACCCGGTTCGGGGACCGGACCCGGTGGTGCTGGCCTCCGGGAACCTCGGGCTGATCTCCTTTCCGGACGTCCCGGGCCGGGCCACCCGCGAGCAGATCGAGCGGGCGCACCCGGCTCTGCTGGCGACCCTGGCCAACCACCCGGGGGTGGGGTTCCTGCTGGTGGACGGGGAGGTACTGGGGCCCGGCGGGGCCGTGGCCCGGCTGGACGAGCCGGGCGCGGCGCAGGAACTGCTGGCGCCGTTCGGGCCGGGGGCGGTGGAGGCCGTCCGGCGGACCGACGGCTTCCCGCACGTGGCGGACATCATGGTGAACTCGGCGTACGACCCGCTCACGGGGACGGTGCACGCCTTCGAGGAGCAGATCGGCTCGCACGGCGGGCTGGGCGGGGAGCAGGGGCACGCCTTCCTGATGTGGCCGACGGTCCTGTCGCCTCCCAGCGCGGACGGCGGGGACGGCGGGGAGCTGGTCGGTGCGGAGGCGGTGCACCGGGTGTTGCGGCGTTGGCTGCGGGAGGGCGACGGCCCGCAGGTGCCGCTGCAGGATCCACGGCCGGAAGCGGCATCGAGCGGAGTCTTTCCGTCCGCAACCGTGCCCGGGCAGGACGAAAACCGCTGATTTGGCGCGGGTTTGTGCGTGGCCGACGATATGTCGACCTGTCCGGCATGTGAAACACCCGAGGCGTACCACCCGTGAGCACCACCCTGCACGCCCCCTCCCCGACCGGGGCCGCGACGACGGCCGGGAAGACGATCGAGGAGGCGACCGCCGAGGCGGCGGGCCCGCACGCCCGGCGTTTCGGCCTCCCCGTCGCGACCTGCCTGGTCATGGGCAACATCATCGGCGGCGGGATCTTCGTGCTGCCCGCCTCGGTCGCACCGTTCGGCACGATCAGCCTGCTCGCGTTCGGGGTGCTCACCGTCGGGGCGATCGCCCTCGCCCTGGTCTTCGGCCGGCTCGCCGAACGCCTCCCGCAGACCGGGGGCCCCTACGTGTACGCCCGCGCCGCGTTCGGCGACTTCGCCGGCTTCGTCGCGGCCTGGAGCTACTGGATCACCACCTGGGTCTCCAACGCGGCCCTCGCGGTCGCGGCGGTCGGCTACCTGGCCGTGCTCTTCCCGGCCGTCGGGCAGCACAAGGCGGCGATGTGCCTGGCCGCGCTCACCGTCCAGTGGCTCCCCGCGCTGGCCAACCTGGCCGGCACCCGGTACGTGGGCGCGGTCCAACTGGTCTCCACCGTCCTGAAGTTCGCCCCGCTGCTGCTGGTGGCCGTGGGCGGCCTCTTCTTCTTCGACCCGGCGAACCTCGGCCCCTTCCGGGCCACCGGCCAGAGCCCGGTCGGCGCGGTCTCCGCCTGCGCGGCGATCCTGCTCTTCAGCTACCTCGGCGTGGAGTCGGCCGCCGTCAGCGCGGGCGAGGTCCGCGACCCGGCCCGCAACGTCGGCCGGGCCACCGTCCTCGGCACGGCCGGGGCGGCCCTCGTCTACCTGCTCGGCACCCTCGCCGTCTTCGGCCTGGTCGCCCACGACCGGCTGGTCGCCTCGCAGGCCCCGTTCACCGACGCCGTGAACGCCATGTTCGGCGGAACCTGGGGCGGCACCCTGGTGGCCTGCGCCGCGGTCGTCTCGATGGTCGGCGCGCTCAACGGCTGGACCCTGCTCAGTGCGCAGACCCCGTACGCCGCCGCCAAGGACGGGCTCTTCCCGAAGGTCTTCGAGACCAGGAAGCGGGGCGTTCCCGTGGCCGGCGTGCTCGTCACCGCCGCCTTGGCCTCCGGCCTGACCGTCTACAACTACGCCGTGGGCGCGGACGGCGTCTTCGAGGTCCTCGTCCTGGTCACCACCTTCACGGCGACCGTCCCCTACCTGCTCTCCGCCGCCGCGCAGGTCTACTTCCTGCTGTCCGGGCAGTCCGCGCGCGTCCACCGCGGCCGACTGCTGCGCGACGGGATCCTCGCCGTCCTCGCCTTCGGCTTCTCGATGTGGCTGGTGGCGGGCTCGGGCCACGCGGCCGTCTACCAGGGCGTGCTGTTCCTGTTCGCAGGCGTCCTCGGCTACGCCGCGATGTCCGCGCGCAGGCAGCACGCTGCCGCCTGACCTGCGGAGTAGCGTGGGATCCGGGCACAGACGGGGAGCAGCCAGGGGGCAGTAAGGGGTCGCCATGTCCGCGATCAGACAGAGCATCGACATCGCGCGCCGTCCCGAAGAGGTCTACACCTACATCACGGATCCCGCGCACCTGCCCGAGTGGCAGGCGAGCGCGCTCTCCGCCCGCCCGCTCGACGACGCACCGCCGCACGTGGGACAGCGCGTCGCCGTCACACGCCGGATGGGCAGGAGGGACCTCCCGATGACCATGGAGGTCGTGGAGCTGGACCCACCGCGGAGCTGGCACCTCCACGGAGTCGACGGCCCCGTACGCGGCGATGTGCGCGGGACCATCGAACCGCTCGACGACGGCAGGCGCTCGCGCGTCACCCTGGCCCTCGACTTCGAGGGGCACGGCATCGGCAGGGTCCTCGCCCCCTTGGTGGTCAAGCCGTTCGCCCGCAAGGAGATGCCGCGCAGCGAGGAGAAGCTCAAGCACCTCCTCGAACACGCCTAGACACCGGCGGGCCGGCCTTTCGGCCGGCCCGGCGGGCTCAGTCCAGGTAGTCGCGCAGGACCTGCGAACGCGACGGATGGCGCAGCTTCGACATCGTCTTGGACTCGATCTGGCGGATCCGCTCACGGGTGACCCCGTAGACGCGGCCGATCTCGTCCAGGGTCTTCGGCTGGCCGTCGTTGAGGCCGTACCGCATGGAGACCACGCCCGCCTCGCGCTCGGAGAGCGTGCCCAGGATCGACTGGAGCTGCTCCTGGAGGAAGGTGAAGGAGACCGCGTCGGCCGGGACGACCGCCTCGGAGTCCTCGATGAGGTCACCGAACTCGCTGTCGCCCTCCTCACCCAGCGGGGTGTGCAGGGAGATCGGCTCACGGCCGTACTTCTGGACCTCGATGACCTTCTCGGGGGTCATGTCGAGCTCCTTGCCCAGCTCCTCCGGAGTGGGCTCCCGGCCCAGGTCCTGGAGCATCTGGCGCTGCACGCGGGCGAGCTTGTTGATGATCTCGACCATGTGCACGGGGATGCGGATGGTGCGCGACTGGTCGGCCATGGCACGCGTGATCGCCTGCCGGATCCACCAGGTCGCGTACGTGGAGAACTTGAAGCCCTTGGTGTAGTCGAACTTCTCCACGGCGCGGATCAGGCCGACGTTGCCCTCCTGGATCAGGTCCAGGAAGAGCATGCCGCGGCCGGTGTAGCGCTTGGCCAGGGAGACCACGAGGCGGAGGTTGGCCTCCAGCAGGTGGTTCTTGGCGCGACGGCCGTCCTCGACCAGGATCTCCAGCTCGCGACGGTAGGCGGGCTTGTGGTCCTCCTCCTCTTCGAGCTTGTACTCGGAGAAGAGTCCGGCCTCGATCCGCTTGGCGAGCTCGACCTCCTGCTCGGCGTTGAGCAGCGGCACCTTGCCGATCAGCTTCAGGTAGTCCTTGACGGGGTCGGCGGTGGCACCGGCCACCATGACCGTCTGCGCCGGGGCGTCGTCCTCGTCGTCGTCGGACAGGACGAAGCCCTGGGCGCCGCCCGCCTTGGGCGCTTCCTCCTCGACGTCGTCGACGAGGTCCTCGGCAGCCCAGTCCTCGCCCTCGACGACCGGGGTCTCGCCCTCGTCGGCGTCCTTGGCGGTGGTCTTCTTGGCCGCGGCGGTCTTCTTGACCGCGGTCTTCTTCGCGGCGGTCTTCTTGACCGTCCGCTTCTTCGGCTCGGCGGCGGCCTCGGCCGTCACCTCTTCCGCGGCGGGCGCGGTCGCCGCAGCGGGTATCGCCGCCGCGGCGGAGGGGGCCGTGGCGGCGGCCGAGGCCTTGCGCGCGCCGATGGGGCGCGGCGCGGCGGCCGCCTTCTTGGTCACGGTGCGGGCAGGCGCAGCGGCCGCCTTGCGGGGCTTCTTGGCGGCAGCCTTCGTGGCGGGCGCGGCGCTGACGTGCAGCGCGACACCCTCCTCGTCCAGGACCTGGTTCAGGCTGCGCAGGACCCGCTTCCACTGGTCCACCGGGATGCGGCCGGCCTCGAAGGCCTGGCGCACGTCGTCACCGTTGATGTGACCCTGCTCGCGGCCGCGCTCGACGAGCGCGACGAGGGCCTCCGATTCGGCGATCTCCGGAGGGAACGTACGGGACGGGCTGAGCGACACAAGGAGCCTCTCGTTGCGAACAGATAGGGAGTGGGCGGGACATCATCGCGCGGACTCGGGAAAACAGACCCGGGGGGGTCTGTATTCCGGGGCCGCGCGAGGACACCTGTCGGTTCATCGCATGCCCGAGTCGATTCGTTACGCGCTGAATTGAGTGACCTGCGCCACGCTGTGGGCGGGCAACCGATCCGCCGTGGATCCGTCCGCGCCCCTTCCGACCCTTCCGTCAGCCCGTTTTGCGGGCTTCTATGAGGAAACGGGCGGTGTGCGCCACGAACGGGCCTTCGCGTTCGATCCGTTCGTGGAGCTCTCGCAGCCGGTCCCGGTACTGCCCGACCGTGAAGCCGGGCACCATCCAGATCACCTTCCGGAGAAAGTAGATCACGGCTCCGATGTCGTGGAACTCCGTACGCGGTCTTTCGGCGCGCAGATCCACCACTTCCAGGCGCGCCTTCCCGGCCCCGGCGACCGCGTCATCCGGGTGCCGGGCGCGCCGCACCTGCTCAGGCTGCGGCCCGAGGAAGTACTCGACCAGCTCGAAGACGCTCGCCGGCCCGACCTGCTGGGACAGGTACGTGCCGCCCGGCTGCAGGACCCGGGCGAGGCGCTCGCCCAGCAGCCGGTGGTAGCCCCAGGAGGGGCGCTGCTCGGTGGCCCGGCCGTCTGGCCAGGAGAAGTCCCGTCCGTCCACGGAGACGGACTCCGCCTCGGCGACGAGGTCGTCGAAGGTGCGTGTCATGGCCCCATCGTCCCAGCGGAAGCGCCGGTGATCCACCGGTTTGACCGCTTGTGGGTGGTCTCCGCGTCTTCCCCGGTGGACCGGCCGCCACGTCGATTACAGTGGGACCGGGCCGTGACTGGCGTTCGGGTGGATCACCACCGGGGAGCGGCCCGGCGCACCCCCGTGCGTCGACTGCCGCGCGCCTGGGCGAACCGCGATCCCGCAGCGACGCTCAGGAGATCCCATGACGACTGCCCCGTCCGTTCCGCAGGCCCCGACCGGTGAGCAGGCGCAGACCGCCCGGCTCATGGACGGCACCGCCCTCGCCCGCCGCATCTCGGAGCAGACCGCGGCCTACGCGGCGAAGCTCACCGAGCGCACCGGCACCGCGCCCTGCCTCGCGACCGTGCTGGTCGGCGAGGACCCCGCGTCCGTCACGTACGTCCGCATGAAGCAGAACCGCTGTGCCAAGGCCGGGATCACCTCCCGCCACGTGGAGCTCCCCGCGGAGACCACCACCGAGGAGCTCGTCGCCGCGATCACCGCCCTCTCCGAGGACCCGGAGATCAGCGGCATCCTCCTCCAGCACCCCGTCCCGCACCACATCGACGAGCGCGCCGCCTTCGAGGCCATCGCCCCGGGCAAGGACGTCGACGGCGTCACCATGCACTCCTTCGCCGCCATGGGCTTCGGACTGCCGGGCTTCGTCTCCTGCACGCCCGGCGGCATCATGCGCCTGCTCGCCGAGTACGACGTCGACCTGACCGGCAAGCACGCCGTCGTGGTCGGCCGCAGCGCGATCCTCGGCAAGCCGGCCGGCATGCTGCTGCTGGAGCAGAACGCCACCGTCACCTACTGCCACTCCCGCACCCGGGACCTGCCCTCGATCGTGCGCCAGGCCGATGTGCTGGTCGCCGCCGTCGGCAAGGCCGAGTTCATCCGGGGCGAGGACATCAAGCCCGGCGCGGTGGTCCTGGACGCCGGTTACAACGAGGGCAACGTCGGCGACGTCCACTTCGAGTCGGCCGCCGCCCGGGCCTCGCTGATCACCCCGGTCCCCGGCGGCGTCGGCCCGATGACCATCGCCGTGCTCCTGGAGCAGACCGTGCAGGCGGCCGCCGCCCAGGCCGGCCTGGCGCTCGCCGACCTCTGACACCGGGGCACACCTCCCCGCGGCACGCCCCGCGCCCCGGCCCCCGCGTCCCGGGGGGCGGGGGGTGGCCGGCCCCTGCCG